>CAXIBK010000024.1:0-17136 GCA_964022225.1 uncultured Paraperlucidibaca sp. | reverse complement strand
AAGTTGAGCTGATTGACTAACTGTGCCGCGGTATCTGGTAGTGGCACCAGTTGGCGGCGATAGCTTTTTGGCAAGCCACGCAGCATCGCCTCAATTTTATCGGCAAGAAGGCCTGGCACCAGCCAATCTAAGCGATCTTCCGACACTTCATGCAGTAGACCAGCAGGAATGCGCAAGGTAACGCCGTCGGCATCGTGGCCAGGCTCAAAGTGATAGCTCAATGCCAGCTCATGGCCAGCAATAGCAATGGTGTCGGGAAAGTCCTGCTCAGTATTTTCAGCGGCTGCTTTCGCCAATACATCTTCAGCAGTGAGAAATAACACCTTCGGCTCAGCTTTCTCAATACGATGACGCCAATCTTCGAAGCTTTTTTGGCTGGCAACATCGGTCGGAATGCGCTGCTCATAAAAGCTATAAAGCGTGTGCTCATCGACCAATAAATCTCGACGTCGAGTTTTGTCTTCGATGCGCGCGACATCATCAATAAGTGCTTGGTTATGCTTCAGGAATGGCGCTTTGATGCTGATATCGCCAGTCACTAAGGCATCGCGAATAAAGATTTCACGCGACTCAACACGCGCAATAGCTTCGTAATTAACTAACTGCCGCGAATGTAAAATAAGGCCAAATAATGCCGACTGCTCATAGGCCATAACCCTGCCCTGTTTTCTGCGCCAATGTGGCTCCGAATAGCTGCGCTTGAGCCACGGCTGCGCCAAATGCTCAATCCACTCCGGCGTAATTTTCGCCACTAAACGCAAATAGACACGATGAGTTTCGACAAGTTCAGCCGCCATAATCCAAGGCGGGCTTTTTTTGCTAAGCACGGAGCCGGGGAAAATTAGCGCCTTTTGATTACGTGGCGCCTGGTATTCACGTTCTTCGGTTTTATGGGCAATTTGCGACAGCAAGCCCGTGAGCATGGCACGATGTATTGGCTCATAAGGCGCGGGCTCGCGGTTGATATTGAGGCCCATACGCTCGCATTGCTGCGTCAGTTGGCGATAAGTTTCACGCCATTCCCGTAGTCGCATCCACGACAAAAAGTGCTTGCGGGCAAACTCACGACGCTGACGCTCGGTTAGCTCAGTTTTTTGCTCAGCCAAGACTTGCCATAAATTCACGAAGAATAAGAAGTCAGAGTCTTCATGGCGAAATTGCGCATGACGCTCATCGGCGGCTTGCTGCTTATCGTGTGGACGTTCACGTGGGTCTTGCACCGATAACGCAGAGACGATGACCAAGACCTCGTGCAATGCCCCAAGCGGTGCCGCGGCAATAACCATTCGTGCCAAACGTGGATCTAGTGGCAGCTGCGCTAGCTGCTTGCCAATGGCAGTGATGCGCAACTCAGCATCGAGTGCGCCGAGCTCATCGAGCAGACGTAAACCATCATTGACCAAACGGTTATCGGGTTTGTCTAAAAAGGGAAAATCATTGATGTCGCCAAGCTTGAGCAGCTGCATCTGCAAGATCACAGCGGCTAAGTTGGTACGCTGAATCTCAGGGTCGGTAAATTCACGACGACCGAGAAAGTCAGTCTCGCTATAAAGCCGAATGCACAAACCAGGCGCGACACGGCCGCAACGGCCAGCACGCTGGTTAGCACTGGCCTGCGACACAGCCTCAATGGGCAAGCGTTGCACTTTTGAACGATAGGAATAGCGGCTGATGCGGGCAAAACCAGGATCAATAACAAAGTGAATATTGGGCACGGTCAACGAGGTTTCAGCCACATTAGTCGCAATGACAATGCGCCGACCCTTGCCTTGCGAAAATACTTTCTGCTGTTCCGCCACCGACAACCGTGAATACAGCGGCAAAATCTCACAATGTGGCGGGCCAAAACGGCGCAAATTATCTGCCAGTTGGCGAATCTCGCGCTCACTGCTAGCAAACACCAATATGTCACCACTAGCTCGATTGTGTGTGCGCTCATAAGCAATGCATTGATCGACAGCCTCAACAACTGCGCGTGGCAAGGCCTCTTCTATCAGCTCGTAGCCATCGTCTTCATCGCCGCTACTAGGCTCGGCACTGATCGGCGCATACATTATTTCAACTGGGAAACTGCGACCTTCAACAATGAACACGGGTGCGCCAGTAAAATGCTGACTAAAGCGCTCAACATCGATAGTTGCCGAAGTGATAATGACGCGTAAATCGGGGCGTTTAGGCAGTAGTGCTTTTAGATAGCCCAAAAGAAAATCGATGTTGAGGCTGCGTTCGTGAGCTTCATCGATGATTAATGTGTCGTATGCGCGTAGCAATCGATCGCGCGAAAGCTCGGCTAGCAATACGCCGTCAGTCATAACTTTGAGATAAGTCTCTTCGGCAGTCTGATCGCTGAATCGCACTTTAAAACCAACACCCTGCCCCAATGTCGTGCCAAGCTCATCAGCAATGCGTTGCGCCACCGTGCGTGCGGCTATACGACGAGGCTGGGTATGGCCAATCATGCCGGCGCGCCCACGACCTGCCGCCAAGCAGATTTTCGGCAGCTGCGTGGTTTTCCCTGAGCCCGTTTCACCAGCGACAATAATGACTTGATTGCTTTCAATAGCCGCTTGCAAGCGCTCGCGCTCAGCCAATACTGGCAGATCGCCAGACCAGTCAATATTTTCGGGAGTGACGCGGGCTACAGCAGACGACAAAGACAAAAACAACACCTCACTAAACACGGCAGATAAAAAAAGGGGCAGCCTAAGCCGCCCCTAGAATTGCGCTCAAAGACTATTGATCGCGCAGTTCGCGACGCAGGATTTTACCCACGTTAGTTTTCGGCAAATCGGCACGGAAGGCGATAGAGCGCGGTACTTTATAACCTGTAAGGTTATTGCGTAAATGCTTCATCAGCTCATCATCAGTCAGTGCTGGGTCTTTGCGTACGACAAATAGCTTCACTACTTCGCCCGACTTTTCATCAGGAACACCCACCGCTGCGGCCTCAAGTACGCCTGGGTGGGCGGCCGCGACATCTTCGATTTCATTTGGATAGACATTAAAGCCAGAGACCAAAATCATGTCCTTAATACGGTCAACAATACGCAAATATCCATCAGGCTGAATTACTGCAACGTCACCCGTTTTCAACCAACCATCTTCGGTAATGGTTGCGGCTGTGGCCTCTGGTAGCTGCCAGTAGCCTTTCATAACCTGCGGGCCGCGAACGCAGAGTTCGCCAGCTTCACCTAAGGGCAGGTCTTCGCCATTTTCAGAAATTACTTTCAGTTCGGTGCTTGGCACTGGCATGCCAATAGTGCCGAGCTGAATTTTAGACAGCGGATTAAGCGAGACAACAGGAGATGTTTCTGTCATGCCATAGCCTTCGCAAATTTGGCAACCAGTGATTTGCTCCCACTCTTCCGCCGGCTTGATCTGCATTGCCATGCCACCAGCAACCGTAAGCTTCAGAGATTTAAAGTCGAGCTTACGAAACTCTGGATTATTCATTAGCCCGACAAATAATGTGTTTAGGCACGCCAACGCAGGGAAGCGCCGCGTGTTCAACTCTTTCACGAATGCTGGAATGTCACGTGGGTTGGTAATGAGCACGGTGTGGCCACCCAGCTCCATCATGCCCAAGCAGCACACTGTGAAAGCAAAGATATGATAGAGCGGTAATGGCGCAATCATGATCTCTTTGCCAGGCTCAAATGTTGAAGTCAGCACGGCACGGATTTGCAGCAGGTTGGCGACTAAGTTGCCATTGGTCAGCATCGCACCCTTCGATACACCTGTTGTGCCACCGGTGTACTGAAGCACGCATAGGTCATCAGGTTTGGCTGTATGATCAACTGGCGCGCGGTTACGGCCCTTTGCTAATGCTGCGTTAAGCTTGATTGAGCCAGGTAGCGAATACGCCGGCACCATTTTCTTCACATGCTTAACTGCGGCGTTCAAAATCCAACGCTTTGGCGCTGGAAGTAAATCGGCTAGCTCAGTAACGATGACATGCTTAATGTCGGTTTGACCAACAACGGCTTGGGCCATATAGCCAAAGTTAGCCAAAACAACCAGTGCCTTTGCGCCAGAATCATTGAATTGATGCAGCATTTCGCGTTCGGTATAGAGCGGGTTGGTGTTGACCACGACAAGGCCTGCACGCATTGCGCCGAAAACGACTACTGGGTATTGCAGCACATTAGGCATTTGCACGGCGATACGGTCGCCAGCTTTTAAGTCCGTGTGTTGCTGAAGATAGGAGGCAAAGTTTGCGCTGAGCCTGTCGATGTCGCTGTATGAAAGTGTGCAGCCCATGTTTGAGAACGCTGGCGCATCGCCAAAGCGATGGCAGGCTTCGTGGAATACTTCCAACACTGAGCTGTAGGCCTGAGTATCGATTCGATAAGGAATATTTTCAGGGTATTTGTCTTTCCAGAAATCAGTCAGCATGGACAGGCTCCAAGTGGTTTTTATTATGGGTTTGATGGTGTAAGTGATACCGGCCATGCCGAAGAGTCTTCGGTAAATACCAAACTGCAGGCATCGTGCGCGGCAGCAGCTACAACGCAGTGACATGAGAGCCACTCATCACGGCGGAAAGCATACACCGAGATGCTATCTCCGGCAGCATATTGTGCTATCCGTTTGTCCCAATTCGCTGCATTTACCCGCAAATTATCGAGCGCAATGATCACATCGCCTGCCGATAGCCCTGCCGCTGCCGCTGCGCCAGATGGATCAACAACGCGTAATTGCACACCACCATCACTTGCCGCCTGTATGCGTACGCCCAAGCTAACGCTAGCGGCAGCGCTAAGCGTAACCTTCACGCCAGCATTCTCCAGCAATCTTTGCCATGGCAACTCATCTGTGCTGTGCAAGGCTTGCTGCAAAAATAGCTCCGCGGAGCTGCCGAGCTTGCTAGTGAATACATCGGTAATATTTTTACTGCTAAGGCCCTTAAGCTCTCGACCATAGCGCTGCCACAATTCGCGCATTACACCATCTAAATCATTACCTTGGGCGCGCAACATAAGGTCTAAACAAAGCGCCAGCACCGCACCTTTAACGTAGTAACTAACCACTACATTGGGTGTATTTTCATTTTGTTGATAATACTTAGTCCACGCATCAAAGCTGGAGTCCGCCAAGGTTTGCACTGCCCGCCCTGGTGTTTGTAAATGCCGAGTAATGTTTTGACTCAGCAATTTGGCATAGGCCTCAACGTTAATGACGCCGGAGCGCAGTAAAAACTGGTCGTCGTAATATGAGGTGATGCCCTCAAAAAACCACAACAGCTCGGTATGTACGGGCTGGCGCAAATTCGGTGTAACCATGACATCGGGCTTAAGGCGCTTCACATTCCAGCTATGAAAATACTCATGGCTGCATAGACCTAAAAGCTGCGTATAGCCCGCGCTGGGCGCATTTGGCTCATTTGCACTGGGAAGATCATCGCGATTGCAAATCAAACTTGTCGAGCTGCGATGCTCTAGGCCGCCATAGCCCGAGTCAACCACTCGCAGTAAGAATAGATACTCGTTAAATGGCGCAGGCTCTTCAAAGAAACGTATTTGAGTCGCACATATACGCTTCAAATCATTGACTAGACGCGAAATATTTCCTCGATGCGTACCGGTAATGGCAATCGCATGCGGCACACCATCAACATCAAAAGCCTCGTAATCAAAGACACCTAGCTCGACAGGGTGATCAATAAGCTCATCGTAGTTCGCCGCACAATAATCTCCGAAGCCCAAAGGTGCAGCGCCGGCTCGAGTTAGCGTAGTAGCAACTCGCCATTCGCCAGTTTTACCTAGCGGCGACTCAATCGTGATTGTTATTGGTCGCTGCTCTTGGCCAGCAACGGCAAGAAATAACGAGGTGCCATTAAAGAAGCCACCAAACTGATCAAGCAAGGCTGTACGAACCGATAAATCCCAAGCGTAAGCGCGGTAGCGCACAATTAGCTTGCCGACGACGGGAGAGCAGCGCCATGAAGACTTGTCGATAGCAGCAACTAAAACGCTCTGGCCATCGCTAGTAAACGCTTTTAAAGGCGTTAGATGGCGAGAAAAATCGCGGATCATATAGCTGCCAGGAATCCAATCAGGCAGCCATAGCACTTGACCATTCGCGTCAGGCTCGGCGATGGTTAGACAGATATCAAAATAATGTGATGCAGGATGTGCAGAACTCACGCCATAATGAATCGTGTTCAGCATAAATCCTCCATAAAAATAATCAGTGGTGAGGCAGCTTATATGAAGAGCGTTAGCACACAACAGCGAAGTGGCCCCGAATTTGAGGGAGTGAACTTTGTTTTAGCCGAAGATGGCCATGAAATTCCTCTACGACATTGGCCAGTCGAGCATCCAAAAGCATTAGTACACATAGCGCACGGCATGTCGGAGCACAGCGGCTGTTATGCCGATGCCGCAGCACGCCTCAATGCTGCAGGTTATGCAGTGATGGCGCATGACCATCGCTGCCATGGCTTAACAGTGCCTATCGAAGCCTTAGGCGAGATTAGCGACACTCAGCATTGGGAGGCCGTTTGTGCCGATATGCGCAGCGTTAATCGTTACGGAAAATCTATTTACCCCGATGCTCCATGGGTTTTACTCGGCCACTCCATGGGCTCTTTTATCAGTCTTTCCTATGCTGAACGCCACTCGCAAAATATTGATGCGCTAATACTGCAAGGCAGCAATTACGAAGCGCCATGGTTTACTTGGTCTGCGCATTGGTTTGCTAAGTTTGAGTGCTGGCGCCAAGGCGAAAATGGCCGCAGTCCAATCATTCACGCCCTTACCTTTGGTAAATTTGCCAAAGCCTTTAGCAATGATAACAGCAGCTATGATTGGCTATCTCGCGACAATACTTTTGTTCAGCGCTACACCAATGATCCACGCTGCGGCATCACCTGCACTAATGGCTTTTGGCGCGATCTACTTGAAGGCTTAAGCCGTACTCAACGCATGAGTAATTTACGCAAAATTCGCAATGATCTGCCGGTGTATTCCTTTGCAGGCTCAAAAGATCCTGTTGGTAACGATGGCATCAACGTGGCCACTCTCGATGACAAGCTTGAGGCGGCAGGCTTAATCGATGTCACTATGAAAATCTACGAAGACGCCCGCCATGATCTCTTCAACGAGACCAATAAAAACGAAGTCTATGAAGATTTGCTGAACTGGCTAGATGACACACTGCTTCGTGTCGCGCAGCCAGCATGCGAACTCAAGCCGCGGCAGGAGCCCACACCATGGCTTGCAGGAAACGGCTAAGTACTAGGCGGTCGCTACAAATCTAGCGACCGCTTATTTTGTAGCCTTCATGGCTGCGCGAATGCTCTCAATACGATCTCGGTTTGCATCAAAATCGTAATAGCCAATACGCGACGACGAGCGCACATCCACGCGCTGACCATCGGCCTGCATGGCAAACTCAACATCATCGACAAAACCCATTAACGACGACGTGAATTCGGCGTATAGATAAGCTGCGTCTTGTTTAATTACTTTCGCGCCCGGCATATCGGCAACAACAGCGGCCAGGCGCGCCATATAGCTGCCTTTGTCGCCGACAACCATAAATGGTGCAATCGCTTTCTTATCGCCCTCCGCCACTTGGCTACCCACCGCATGCGGTGCTGAAGGCAGCGGTGCTAGCTGACCGTGTTCATTAACGCCTAAGTTCGCCGGACGCGAGCCAGACATTAGGCCAGCCGAGGCATTCAAGCTCGCGCCAGACAACACAATCGCAGCAACTATTAGTAATTTTTTCATGATTATTTACTCAAGTAGCGCATGGCATCTTCGATACCTTTTAGCGTTAATGGATGCATTCGTTGATCGATTAATTGCAAGGTCATCTCAGTCGACTGTGTCATTTTCCAGTGCTTTTCGGGCTCAGGGTTAAGCCAAACGACCTTATCAAAATGGTTGGTTAGACGCTGCATCCACAATGCACCTGGCTCTTCATTGAAGTGCTCAACCGAGCCGCCCACCGAGGCAATTTCATACGGAGACATACTGGCATCGCCAATGAAAATTACGCGATAGTCTTTGCCATATTTATGAATAATGTCGTAAATCATGGTGCGTTCGCTGTGGCGACGCATATTGTTTTTCCACACCGACTCATAAATAAAGTTATGAAAGTAAAAGAACTCAAGATGCTTAAACTCAGTTTTAGCCGCCGAGAAAAGCTCCTCACAAATGCGCACATATGGGTCCATCGAGCCGCCAATATCAAAAAACAGCAGCACTTTGACGCGATTTTTGCGCTCTGCAATTAAGCGGATATCGAGCATTCCGGCGTTATGAGCGGTATGGCGAATGGTGTCGTCGATATCGAGAATTTCTTCCGCACCTTGGCGTGCAAAACGACGCAAGCGACGCAAAGCCAACTTGATGTTGCGAATGCCAAGCTCAACATTGTCATCGAGATTACGAAAATCGCGCTTTTCCCAGACCTTGACCGCACTTTTATTGCGCGATGGCCCTGCCATGCGAATGCCTTCGGGGTTGGCACCGTAGGCCCCAAACGGCGAAGTGCCTCCGGTGCCAATCCATTTATTACCACCCTGATGGCGTTTCTCTTGCTCTTGCAGGCGCTCCATGAATTTCTTCATCAGCTCTTCAAGCGAGCCTGATTTTTGCAGCTCCGCCATTTCCTCAGGCGACAGCTGCTTTTCTAGCTCTTTGCGCAGCCACTCCTCAGGAATGCTTTTACTCAGCATATCGGCTGACACGCCTTCTAAACCATCAAAGAACGCCTTAAATGCACGGTCAAATTTGTCGTAATGACGCTCATCTTTAACCATGCAAACTTTCGCTAGCTGATAAAACGCCTCACTATCGGCGTAGACCAAACCTGCTTTCAGCGCGGCATTAAGATCGAGCAGCTCGCGAATGCTCACCGGCACCTTATGCTCTCGCATGGTCTCAAAAAAATGGACTAGCATCGCCCTCTCCTCGCGTTAAGCAACAGCGCTAAACGTCGCTTGGCCTTAGGCGTTTTCACGACGATTCATGAACGCTAAGCGCTCTAAAAGCGCCACATCGGCCTCATTTTTCAGCAAAGCGCCGTACAGTGGCGGAATGGCTGTACGCGGGTCACGATTACGCAACACATCCTCAGGAATGTCATCAGATAAAATCAGCTTGAGCCAATCGATCAGCTCAGAAGTGGTTGGCTTTTTCTTCAAGCCCGGCACTTTGCGCAGGTCAAAGAAAATATCCAGCGCCTGCTTCAGCAGCGTGCCTTTAATGCCGGCGTGATGGACCTCGACAATCGCCTTCATGGTCTCGGCGTCGGGGAATTGGATGTAGTGGAAGAAGCAACGACGCAAGAACGCATCAGGTAGTTCTTTTTCGTTATTGGAAGTGATGATGACAATCGGGCGATGTTTAGCCTTGATGGTCTCGCCAGTCTCATAAACGAAGAACTCCATCTTATCGAGCTCGGTCAGCAAGTCATTGGGAAATTCGATATCTGCTTTGTCGATCTCATCGATCAGCAACACTACGCGCTCATCGGCAGCAAAGGCTTCCCAGAGCTTGCCTTTCTTGATGTAGTTGCCAATGTCGTGCACACGCTCGGTTCCAAGCTGTGAGTCACGCAGGCGCGACACGGCATCGTACTCGTAAAGGCCCTGCTGAGCTTTGGTGGTGGATTTGATATGCCATTGAATCAAGCGTGTGCCAAAGGCTTCAGCGACCTGCTCAGCTAATAAGGTTTTACCCGTGCCTGGCTCACCCTTAATCAACAGAGGCTTTTGCAGCGTCACGGCAGCATTTACAGCCAAAGTTAACTCCGGCGTGGCGATGTACTGATCAGTTCCAATAAATTGCATATCTATTCCTATCGCTAACGTTAAACCGCGTCGTCGCGCGAAATCGCGGCATCGACAACTAAGACTATTCCCGCCACCAAACACCAGGGTAACAAGGCTTTTACAGCACCCATGGAGTTGTGTGCGAGCAACTCAAAAAACAAGGTAATGGTCGCTGGCAATACCGCTAGCTGACCGTGTTGCAAGGTTAGCGTTGGCGTAAACACAAGCACCGCTAAAAGCAAACGTGATATGCGTTTAAACTGACCATCACCACGCAAAAACAAGCTGCTGGCCAACCACCACACCATGATGGCCGACACCACATACAAAGCCCACATGGCCAAGGTAAATTCAGACTCAGTCATCACTAGGCTCCCGTGGTTCGCGGCGCTTATGGCTCCATGCCGGCATTTGATCCGGATTAATCAACCATGGTTCGCGTGGTGGTGGCATTTGCAAATAAAACCCCTGCGACTCAATTTGGCTCAGCACTTGCATGATGTCAGCACGCGCTAAAGGCCTGTCGACGGAGAGCATGAGATCGGTAACATGCACTGGCGCACCAAACTGTGTTAACAGCGCCTCTGGCAAGCGTTTCAAGCCTTCGGCTTTTAAGGTGTAGACATACATTTCGTCTTTTTTTCGGCTTTTGTAAATTGAACAAAACACACGACTCATTACGTTATCTCGATTTCATGCTGGCTTGGCGCAATGCCGACCATTCGTCTAGTTGCGCCTGATGTGCGGTTAGCACCTCGGCAATTACAGGTGACACATAGGGTGCACGCCAACCATCGACTTGAGCAAGCGCATCGACAATCGACGTATCTACCGCCTGCAACACAATGCGCTCGGCGAGGCGTTTACGCCAGAGCACCTCTAGCGGCATAGATAAGTCATCTGCGACTGCTTGCATGGCGCGTTTAAGAGCATCGAAAAGCTTACTGGCCTCACGCGGTAACGGCACTGCTACCGGCGCTGGCCATGCAATATTATCGGCAGCGGCTTGAGCAATAACCTCAAGAATCTCCTCACCATCTTTGCGCATTACACGCGGATTAAGTTCGCTAATGCCGCGAAGATCTTGTAAGTGCTTAGGCAAGCATTGGGCCATTTCAAACAACGACAACGGCTTCAATAAGTGACCACGCGGCACATCGCGTCGCATCGCCTCGATTTCGCGCCAGCGCATCAACGCCTGCAAAACAGCGCTTTGTTGGCGCGATAATCGCCATGCATTGCCGTGACTACGCCAAATTTCATCGGGGTTAATAGCCTTGGGCACACGACAAACTTCAGCGCACTCGGCATCAAATATGTGCCAAAGCTCATTGGCTTCCAAACGCTCACGCACAACCTCATAGAGCGCTGGCAAATGCCGAACATCAAGCGCAGCATAATTTAGCTGCTGATCGCTGAGCGGTCGCGCCAACCAATCTGAGCGCGAAGCATCTTTGGGAATATCGATAGTTAAAACTTGTGCAAGAGCTTTTTGATAGCCCAGCTGCAAACCTTCACCAAGGATGGCTAAGCCGATTTGCGTGTCATGCACTCGGCCAACTGCACCTTCGCTATAGGGCGTGAGTACTTCCAAATCTTCGGAGCAGGCATGCATGATTTTTAATGGTCCAGCTTCGCCCAGCACAGGGGCTAAGCAGGCTAGATCATCAATGGCGACTGGGTCGACGAGCATTTCTCCCTGGCCATCGCCAAGTTGTAGCAGACCCAGTTTAGGGTAGAACGTATCGACCCGAATAAACTCGGTATCGATGGCCAGCGGTTGAGCATGTTGCCAGCGCGGCACACTCTCGATGAGCGCGCTGGCAGAGGTTTGATGAATAAACTCGGGCACTAGAGATCCAATTGTTTGGCGATAACTTCGTTCATGATCTCATAGGTGCCGCCGCCAATGGAGAGAATCCGATTATCGCGATATAAACGCTCAACTAGCGATTCACGCATATAGCCCATGCCGCCGAAAATTTGCACCGCTTCGGTGGTGACGAAATCACTGACTTGAGTGGCGAAATTTTTCGCCATCGAAACCTCTTTCAACGACGGGATATTTTCGCTCATACGTGCAGCCACGCGATAGGTGAACTCACGGCTGGCCTCTAATCGCGTCGCCATATCAGCGAGCTTATGACGAATGATCGGCATACGACCCAAGTGCTTACCAAAGGCTTCACGCTCTTTCGCCCAACGCACACTCTCTTCAAGCGCCAATGTGGAGGTCATATTAGCCATAACTGCGAGGTTTAAGCGTTCCATTTGAAAGTTGCTCATGATCAGCATGAAGCCCGCATTTTCACTGCCAATGAGGTTGCTCGCTGGCACTTTCACATTATCGAAAAATATCTCAGCGGTATCAGATGCCCACCAACCCATTTTGCGTAATGGTTTACCTGTTGAAACACCTGAGGCGTTGCGATCAATGACCAATAAGCTAATTCCGGCATAGCCGGGCCCGCCTGTGCGTACCGCCGTGACATAGAAGTCCGCGCGAATACCGGAGGTGATGTAGATTTTGCTGCCATTGACGATGTAGTCATCCCCGACACGCTCGGCACGCGTTTTTAATCCAGCCACATCCGAGCCGCCAGAAGGCTCGGTGATGGCCAGGGCGGCGATTGTTTTACCTTGCAAGGTGGGCACCACGTAGCGCTGGCGCAGCGCATCGCTGCCCCATTTCACAATTGGCGGCAAGGCAATATCAAGCGAACCAATACTGGCTGCAAAACCGCCAGATCCACTGCGCATGATTTCTTCGGTCATGGCGATCTTGAGGAAGATATCCTCGCCGATGCCGCCTAACGCTTCAGGATAGCCGACGCCGAGCAAGCCGGCATTAGCCGCTTTTTCATACATGTCGCGTGGAAAAGTGCCGGCCTCTTCCCAATCATTGATGTAGGGCAATACTTCGCGGGCAACGAATTGGCGAGCGCTGTGGCGGGCTATTTCGTGGCTTTCATTAAAATACGTAGGATAAAGTGACATAACTGACTCCAAAATCGCCGATCGAAATAACGGCGTGACCGAGCGGTTCTATCACTCATTACACAGGTTCTCAAGAAGTAATTTTATTAAGTAATGCGCGGCACTAAAAAGCGCTCAACATCGAGCACAGAAAATGGCCAATAAAGCGCGGCTTCCTCACCACGACGCAACACAGGGATACGCTCGCCATACTGCTGGCATAGCGCATCATCCAGCGCGATATCGGTATAGCGCCAGCTTATCGGTCGCACCAAGCTCAACTGCTTGAGCACCTGCTCAGCGTCATCACACAGATGACAACCAACAGTGCCTAGCAGCTCAAGCACGCGTTAGGCCTCTGGCCGGCTGCGATGGCGAATACGCCAGCAGCGGTGAATTTTTTGATTTCGCTGAAAATCAAAACCAATGGTCTCAGCACTGATATCTTCAATCTCGAACTGAGCCATTAGCGCCTCGTCGAGCACAAATTTACGGAAATTATTGGAGAAATACAGTGTGCCGTCGTCAGTTAACAAACGCATGGTCAGCTGCAGCATACGCACGTGATCGCGCTGCACATCAAAGACATCTTCGCTGCGCTTCGAGTTAGAGAACGTGGGCGGATCAAGAAAAATTAGCTCGTATTGCTCAATCGGTCGCGTCGCCACTTCCTCTTGCAACCACGCCATCACATCGGCCTGGATTAAGCGATTTTGCTCATCAGGCAAGCCATTAAGCGCTAAGTTACGCTCGGCCCAGAGCAAATACGTTGGCGATAAATCAATGGTCGTGGTGCTCAGAGCGCCGGCTAAAGCAGCGTGCACACTAACGGTACCAGTGTAAGCAAACAGGTTAAGAAAATGCGTACCCTGCGCCTCACGCGCTATACGTTCGCGCATCGGGCGGTGATCTAAAAACAGGCCGGTGTCGAGATAATCAGTGAGATTGACCAATAGCTGCGCCCTACCCTCGCGCACCTCAAAAAACTTGCCACGTTTAGCCTGTTTTTCATATTGCTGCTTACCGCTTTGACGCTCACGTACTTTCAAAAAGACTTTGTCGCGATGCAGGCCCATAACATGACGAATTGCGCGCAATGCCAGCTTAAATCGCGTCGCCGCCTTGTCAGGATCAATAGTTTTAGGCGGTGCGTATTCCTGCACATGCAAACGGCCATCGTAGACATCGACGGCTAGATTGAACTCGGGCAGGTCGGCATCGTAAAGCCGGAAGCAGCGTATGCCCTCAGCATTGGCTACTTTCAGTGCCGCTTTTAGATTCTTCTGTAGACGGTTGGCAAAATCCATGGCCTCTGGCGGCAGCTCATCATCGCTAGGATAAAACGCTAGCGGTAATTCAACTTCCGCTGGCACAACGCGACCATGGCGAGCAAAAATCGGCAGCGCGCCGTTAAACAGGCGCTGCGTATTTTTATGCTCTAGGCCTAAAGCATCGGCATGCTCGATATTGGCGGCCAGCACCACGGCATCCCAATTCGGCAAGTGTTTACGTAGCTCGCGGCCAAGTGCGCGATACACATATTTGATACTGTCTTCTTCGCCCAAACGCTCGCCATAGGGCGGATTAGTGGCGATAACGCCGGGCACTGTGAAGTTTTCACCTGCACCGGTCTCAGAGGCATCCCAATCAGCAGGCAATGGCCAATCACCAATACTGTGTTGCGCAAAATGCATCCATTGCGCCACACCGGCCGCTTGCGCATTGCGCTGAGCACAACGCAATGCATCGGGATTGGTGTCAAAACCAACTAATTGCGGCGGCGCTTTTTCCTGAGCCGCGAGTCGCATAGCCACGGCTTCATCGCGAACCTCGCGCCACACGTTTAGGTCATGACCCATCCAGCCTTCAAAACCAAAGCGTACACGCGCCAAACCTGGTGCAATATCAGCCCACATTTGTGCGGCCTCAATGAGCACAGTGCCGGAGCCGCACATCGGGTCAAATAAACGGCCTTGGCCACGCGCAGGCCAGCCAGCTTGCATAAGTAATGCTGCGGCCAAGGTTTCTTTTAGCGGCGCATCGGTTTGTGCCACGCGATAACCGCGCTTGTGCAGGCTATCGCCCGAAAAATCGATGCTGACACTAATGTTTTCTTCTTCAATAAACAGGTGCAGGCTGAGGTCTGGCTGGTCGCTATCGACGGATGGCCGATTGCCCGTGCGATCACGAAAGCGATCCACGATGCCATCTTTTAAACGCAAACTAGCAAAGCGCGTGTGGGTGGCAACACCTTTGGCTGCGGCAGCACGAATGGCAAAGCTGGCATCTTCACGCAGTACATTTTCCCACGGGTATTTCAGCGCAGTTTGAAACAGCTTATCGGGATCGCCTGAGGGCACACTAAACAGCGGCAGCAGCACACGCGAAGCCAAACGCGACCACAGACAAATGCGATATCCCGTAGCGAGATTCGCTTGCACCGAAATGGCGCCTTTAAGCTGGCGTGGTTGGCTAGCGCCAAGATTCAGTAGCTCATCGACCAATAGGTCGTCGAGGCCATCGGCACCGGTAACAATCCATTCGCGTAATTCTGTATTCATAGCGCTCATGACTTGTCGCTCATGGCGGATTCCGCCTGCTGAGCTGTTTGCTGCTGCATGGCACGCGAGGCACCCAAAATGGCTTGGCGTATCACATCAGGTCCCTCATAAATAAAGCCGGTATAGACCTGCAATAACGATGCGCCGGCGTGAATTTTTTCAGCCGCGGAATCGGCATTGGTAATGCCGCCGACACCGATTAAAGGCAATTTGCCATCGAGCGCCGCGTTCATTTCGCGCAACACACGAGTGGCTGATTCACGTACTGGGCGACCACTTAAGCCACCCGCTTCATCAGCATATTGCAGACCAGCCACGGCTTGTCGACCAATAGTGGTGTTTGTCGCAATAACGCCATCGATGCCTTGCTCAAGAAACACCTTAGCCATGGATTCGACTTCTACTAAAGCTAAGTCGGGAGCAATTTTCACCAGCAAAGGCACGTATTTACCATGCGTTGCGGCAAGCTCAAGCTGCTTAGATTTCAACACGGCCAATAAACGTTGCAGTGCCGCTTCGCCTTGCAAGCTACGCAGACCTTGGGTATTTGGCGAGGAAATATTGACGGTGACATAGCTCGCGTGGGCATAGACTTTTTCTAAACAAATCAGATAGTCATCGGCAGCGTTTTCCACCGGAGTATCCGCATTTTTGCCAATATTAATGCCCAAGATGCCGGCAAACTTAGCGCGCTGCACATTACGCACGAGGGCATCGACGCCGTCGTTATTAAAACCGAGACGATTGATGATGGCGCCAGCCGCTGGCAAGCGAAACATTCGTGGCTGTGGGTTGCCAGGCTGTGGTCGTGGTGTGGTGGTGCCAATTTCGAGAAAACCAAAGCCTAATGCAGCCATGGCGTCTATGTAGTCACCGTTTTTATCAAGCCCCGCTGAGAGGCCAACAGGATTGGGGAAACTTAGACCAAGTACAGAAACTGGTTGCGCTGGTGGTTGCGGCCAACGCTGCATAAAGCCCATACGTTCAGCCCAACGTAGGCCGCCAAGCGCGACGTGATGCGCAGTTTCAGGTTCAAATTGGAACAAGGCGGCGCGCGCCAACGGATACCACATCAGTCATTTCCCACAGCATCAAGAGGCGCAGATTATACGCCATGGCGCGCGGCAAGAGACACCGCGCGCCAACACAGAGGGAATTAAACCTTAGCCGCGAATCCGCGACAGCGTCTCCCGTGTATCCGACGATAAATCACTGGCTAAAAGTGCATCGATTTCTCGCAAGGCATGCGCTTGCCTAGACTCATCGAGCTTTTGCCAAATGCCGAAAGCACCAGCTAGGCGTGAGGCCAGCTGCGGGTTACGCGCATCAATGGCGAGTAGTTGCTTAGCTATTAGGCTATAGCCCCTGCCCTCTGCGTCGTGAAATGCCACAGGATTATTGTTAGCAAACTGACCAATAACAGCGCGTACGCGGTTAGGCACAGTGGCATCAAAGTCGCTATGTACGAGCAATGCTTCAACGCGTTCGCGTGTTTCAGCTTGCGGCGCACTGGCTTGGGTCGCGAACCATTGATCCAACACTAGCGGCTCATGCTTCCAACGTGCATAAAATGCCTGCAAAGCATCATCGGCACCGGGTAATTGATGATGAACCAATGTCGTCAAGGCGGCTTGCTCGGCGCTCATATGCGGCGCTTCTTTCAACCAATGTTGAGCAATGGTCGCAGCCGCACCTGACTGCAAGCGCGCCAAAGCATCCAACGCTACTGCCTCGACACTCCGGGCAGCAATGGCTTGTGCGCTGTAAACATACGGCTTGAGCATTTCTTGCTTAGCCAACACCGCACCC
>CAXIBK010000023.1:0-17860 GCA_964022225.1 uncultured Paraperlucidibaca sp. | reverse complement strand
TCTGGCGCTCTCACAGCCCGGTTTCGCTCCAGCGCGCACGCAACTGCTGCAAGGCTTGGCCGCGATGGCTCAGTGCCGCTTTGCGTTCGCGCGGCAGCTCGGCGGAGGTCATGCCCTCGCTTGGCACATAAAACACGGGGTCATAGCCAAAGCCCTGTTCGCCCGCAGGCTGGTGGGTAATTTCACCCGCCCATAAGGCTTGGCAGATAATCGGCAGCGGATCATCGGCGTGGCGAACAAAGACCAGCACGCAGACAAACTGCGCTCGCCGTGAGGTATCGGCGGGCATAGCCGCGAGTGTGGCCAAGAGCCTGGCATTGTTGGCAGCATCGCCTGCGGGTGCGCCGGCTTCAGTGAGGGCGTAGCGTGCGGAGTAGATACCTGGTGCGCCACCCAGTGCATCCACGGCCAGACCAGAATCATCGGCCAGTGCCGGCAGCCCGGTTAAGCGACTGGCGTGGCGGGCTTTTATCAAGGCATTTTCAACGAAGCTCAGGCCATCTTCGATAGCATCAGGCACCGCAAACTCCTTTTGCGAGCGCACGGTCACATCCATGTCGGCCAGCAAAGCGCGCAGCTCGTTGAGCTTGCCCGCATTGCCAGTGGCCAACACAAACTCACGCGAATCTGGCATGCCAATCGCCTCGACCTTAGTCATCAGTCATCGCCCCGACTCACGCGAAAAATGCCGATCTCACCAAACAGATTCGGAAACCATCGCGCCAAAATACTGCCCTGTTGATCTTGATCAACCGCGAGCTTATCTAAAATTTTTAGGCCCTTGCTGCGGCACAGCGCCTCAAAGTCATGCATGGTGCAAAGGTGAATATTGGGGGTGTCGAACCAGCCATAAGGCAAGGCGCGCGACACGGGCATGCGGCCTTTGTAGAATAAATACCAGCGAGTTTTCCAGTGCGCAAAGTTGGGAAACGTGACGATGACTTCACGCGCCACTCGCACCATTTCATCGAGCAAAATATCGGGCCGTTGCACGGCTTGTAGCGCCTGCGCCATCAGCAAGGTATCAAAGCTATCGTTTTCGATATTGGCCAACCCGTGATTAAGGTCTTGCTCAATGACATTGACGCCGCGGCCTATGGCGGCGGTGATTTTATCGGCGTCTATCTCCAAGCCATAGCCGCGCACATTTAAGGTGTCGCGCAAATGCGCTAGCAGCTCGCCATCGCCACAGCCCAAGTCAATCACGCGTGATTCTGGCGCGATCCATTGCCGCACCAAGGTTAAATCAAGACGCATGGGCGGCCTCCCGCTCATTGGCAATACGCGTCATAAACGCCCTGAAAATATCCATATAGCGCGGGTTATTTAACAGGAAGGAGTCATGCCCTTGCGGCGCATCCACTTCGGCATAGCTCACTTCTTTTCCAGCCTTCACTAAGGCATCGACGATTTCACGCGAACGCGCCGGAGCAAAGCGCCAATCGGTAGTAAACGACACCACCAAAAAGCGACATTGTGCCTTAGCAAACGTCTTCGCCAAGTCGTGATCGTAATCGCGGGCAGGATCGAAATAATCTAACACGCGCGTCATCAGCAAATAGGTATTGGCATCGAAGCGCTTAGAAAACACCTCGCCTTGATAGCGCAAATATGATTCGACCTGAAACTCGGCATCGAAGCCATATTGGTAAGTGGCTTTGCGCAGGTCGCGGCCAAATTTTTGCCGCATGGCATCATCAGATAAATAGGTGATGTGACCGACCATACGCGCCAACGATAAGCCCACTTCAGGAATGACGCCGTGCTGAAAATAACGTCCGGCATGAAAGTCCGGATCACGACGAATGGCTTGGCGGGCGACTTCATTGAAAGCAATATTTTGCGCGGTCAGCTTCGGCGCGCTGGCAACAATTACGGCATTGGCGATGCGATGCGGCTGATCAATGCTCCAGCGCAATACTTGCATGCCACCGAGCGAGCCACCGACAACAGCAGCCCATTGCTCAATGCCCAAATAATCCATCAAGCGCACTTGCTGCTTCACCCAATCGCGCACTGCGACAATTGGAAAGTCAGGGCCCCAAGGCTCACCAGTTTCAGGGTTGATTGATGATGGCCCTGTCGTGCCATGACAACCCCCGAGGTTATTCACTGCAACAACAAAGAAACGGTCGGTGTCGATGACTTTGCCCGGGCCAATGGCACTATCCCACCAGCCAGGCTTGGCGGTGGCCGGGTTTTCACCCTCATGATAACCAGCGGCGTGATGATGCCCTGACAGCGCGTGGCAAATTAGCACTGCATTGCTGGCATTGGCATTTAGTGTGCCGTAAGTCTCATAGACCACATCATAGGCATTGAGCGTGCGGCCACAGGCCAAGTCTAGGGGCTCAGTGACGTGTAAATACTGTGGCGTCGCAACGCCGACACTGCCCTCTGGGTAGATAAAAGCCTCTGTGCTCATGGCGTCATCCATTAGCCAGCCAGCAGCGCAAGCGCCTGTGGATATGCTGACTTAAGCAAAATTTCCATAATTTGAATGCCTAGGAAAGCAATAATTGGCGACAAGTCTAGACCGCCCAAGCTCGGTAATAAGCGACGGCATGGACCAAGAATAATTTCCGCAATCTGCATTAACGGCATCATCGCTGGGCTCATACCGCCAGAAGCCATCGCTACCCAGCTTAAAATCACCATGCCCAAAATGACCCAGAAGAAGAAATCAGCAGCAGCTAAAAGCAGGCTGAAAATAGCGGTAACCAAGAGCAAGCTTGGCGTGACGGCTTGTTCGGTCAAATGCGCAATGGCGCTGAGCTGTACCAACTTTATGATGACGATGAGCACAATCGCAGCGGTATCGAGACCGAAAATGCTGGGAATAATGCGACGCAGCGGATGCAGCAATGGCGAGGTCGTTTTCACCACAAACTGCGACATGGGATTGAAGAAGTCAGCGCCCGCAATCTGCAGCAATAAGCGTAGCCAGACCAATAAAATCAGCACGCTGAAAATCGTGTTTGCTAACAACAGGCCGATTTGGTTCATCGCATCCATTTACCGCACTCCTAATTCGTTAATTAATTGCTTGCCGCGCATGCATGTTTAGCTTTATCGAACATTTAACTCGCTAACTCAGCTGCCAAGCTTTCACCGCGCTCAGCACAAGCGCGCATGGCCTGTTCGACAATTGCACCAAGATCGGCGCGATCAAAAATCTCAACCGCCTGCTCCGTCGTGCCATTTGGCGATGTTACTCGACGACGCAGCTCTGCCGGCCCAACATCGGCCGTGATGGCCATTTGCGCTGCACCTAAAGCGGTTTGCAGAGCCAGGTCACGAGCATCTTGCGGATCTAAACCCAGCTTTACACCGGCATTAATCATTGCTTCCATCAAGTAGAAAAAATACGCGGGACCAGAGCCAGACACAGCGGTGACGGCATCAATTTTGGCCTCGGCATCGACCCATAAGGCAATGCCAACAGCCGCTAATACTTGCTCGGCTTGCGCGCGCTGCTCATGACTAACGGCGGCATTGGCATACAAGCCAGTAGCACCCGCTTGCACCAGCGCTGGCGTGTTTGGCATGGCGCGAACGATGGCGACATCACCACCCAACCATTGCGACAAGCTCTCGGCTGGGATGCCAGCGGCGATAGAAATAAATAGCGGCTTTGCCTGCTGAGCAGTTGCGGCCAAGGCTTGCGTAACGGCTTTCATTGCCTGTGGTTTAACTGCCAGCACGACGATATCGACATTGGCGACCAGAGCCGCGTTATCGGTGCCAGTGCTCAAGCCTCGCGCTGCATGAGCGCCGAGCGCTGCTTCGGAAACATCGGTGAGCATCAGTGCGCTTGCCGGCCAGCCTTTTGCTAAAAGGCCACCAACTAAGGCTGAGGCCATATTGCCAGCGCCAATAAAACCAATGCGGGGAAACTTTGTCATGCGGTGGTTCCAACTGAAGAAATGGTAGGTCGCGCGCCAAAAATGGCGGTGCCAATGCGCACCCAAGTGCTACCAGCCGCGATGGCCTCAGCAAGGTCTGCGCTCATGCCCATGGATAAGCTGTCAAATGGTGCATCGGCAAGCCTTGGCAGTCTAGCGAGTATCGCGGCATGTGTCTTGGCTAGCGTAGCAAAAGCGCTGGTTTCGCCCGCTTTAGGAATGACCATTAACCCGCGCAAACGCAGCCTTGGCAGCTCCATTATTGCCTCTACCAAGGTCGGTAACTCTGCCAAGCTGCAACCCGACTTACTGTCCTCATCATCAATATTAACTTGCAGGCAAATATTCAAGGGCGGCAGTTCATCTGGGCGCTGGTCATTTAAACGACGAGCGATTTTTAAGCGGTCAACACTGTGCACCCAGTCGAAATTGGCGGCGACTTCGGCCGTTTTATTACTTTGTAATGGCCCGATTAAATGCCAGCAAATATCGCGGCCACGCAACTGCTGCATTTTCTCCAAAGCTTCTTGCACATAGTTTTCGCCAAAATCACGTTGACCAACGTCATTAAGCGCGGCAATAGCCTCGGCAGCATGAAATTTGCTAACCGCCAGCAGTTGCACGGTTTCTGCTTCATGGCCTGCCATTGCACTTGCGCGGCGCATTTCTATTAAGACCTGCCGCCAGCGTGAAATTAATTCGTCGGATGCGCTAGCGCGAGCTGAGTTCATGAGCCTAACTGAGTATTGAGAAGGGTTTATTGTGGCCTAGCGCTGCGGGAGATGCCAATGGCCGAGATACCAAACTGGCTTGTGCAGGCATGGGCTTTAGCGAAAAGCCTAGGCGCGGCCGACTTACATGCCGTGAGTGGCGAGCGAGTACGCTTTCGCCTGCATGGTGAATTGCGCTGTATTGATGATTTGCCATGCTGCCCGCCAGCGCCTTGGCCTGAGGTTCAGTCGCTATTTGGGTCGTTGTGTAGCGCACTGACCAATACCGAAAGTGGTCTGACACACCCAGAGCTAGGCCGAGCGCGAGCCAGTCTAGCGGCACATCAAGGCGGCTGGATGCTAGTCATGCGCCTGATTGCCGAACATATTCCAAGCCTTGCTGATGTACAGCTCAGCCGCCAACATGCCGACCTCGCACTCGCCGATCACGGCCTGCTACTGGTCACTGGCGCAACCGGCTCAGGCAAGTCCAGCACACTCGCAGCATGGCTGGGGCATTGGCGCGAGCAACGGCGTGGTCATGTCATTAGCCTCGAAGATCCCATTGAGTTTGTGCACCGCAATAGCCCCACGCTGGGTTTAATCAATCAGCGCGAAATCGGTCGCGACTGCGCAAGCTTTGCCGATGGCCTGCGCGCCGCGTTGCGCCAAGACCCCGATGTGCTGTTGGTTGGTGAGCTACGCGATAGCGACAGTGCGCGCTTGGCCTTGATGGCCGCAGAAACTGGGCACTTAGTGATGGCAACGCTGCATACGGCCAGCGCCGTTGGTGCGATTGACCGCCTACTCAGCTTATTTCCGACAGATGAGCGTGGGCTAGCTCAGGCGCAATTGGCCGATACTTTGCGCGCGGTCATGGCACAGCAGCTGATTTGGTCGACTGAAACAACTGCCCAGCATGCATCGGCTAAGGCCTCAGCATCACGAGCACATGCTTGCCGCGAAGTGCTCGTTGCCACACCTGCAGTACGCCACTTAATTCGCGAACACCGTCTAGGTGACATCGAACACATCATGCAAACCCATGCGTCACTGGGCATGCAAACCATGACACAAGCCATGGCCGCATTACCCACTAAGGCTGCCTTATCGCGATAGTCCAAGCGCTGCAAAAACGGTATGAAGCACTTGCTGTACTGGCGTCAAGATTGGTTCGAGTAACTGATCGACACGGAAAGTAACTTCGCGTGTTGCCGTCATCAGTAGCGCGCTCACTGCGTTGCCTGGCAGCGCTGCACCCTCAGCAACTTCGGGGGAGGCTTGATCAAAAGGCAATACGCCTGTGGTTAGGTTGCGCAGCAAGCGATTAACCGCGCCTAGCGCTGCATCATTAATAGCACTTGTTTGTACCGTACCCAACGCAGCAATTAGTGAAGATGTATCCACTAGCGCATTGGCGGCTAATCGTGCGCCACCACCCAGAACTGGAATATCGCCTATGCCTTGCTCAGCGGCCTCAGCAGCAGCGGCCAAGCTGCGTGCCAGTGTTACCAAGGGAGCCACCACAGCGCTTAAATCTTGACGCTCGCAGGCACTGGCCTGACTCGGACTTGCCACGGCACTACGATATTGCGCCGTGACCGCAGGCATACTTTTAAATGCCGCAGGTAAGGTGGCATTAGCTGGGAAGGTGGTGACCAAGCGATCGCCCAACGCCTGCATGCGTGCCAAAACATCGCGCCCAGCAGCTTGCTGTAAGGCAGCTGCCGACTGCGGTTGGCGCGCAGAATCAGCACTGGCGCTGAGCACTACGTCGGCAATGTCTAGACTAGCCAATGTCACTTGTGTCATTGCGGCCATAAGGGTTGCGGAAGAGCCACTTCCCTTAGTCCAAGGAGCTAGCCCTTGAGCCAAAGCCGTTTGCATTGGGTCAAAAGGCCCTAGCGCAGCAACTAATGCCGTAGATCGATTGGCTGTCGATTGATTGCCCGTGAATGATAAGTCGCTAGGCACTACCGTGGCTTGGCAATTACTTGCCGGCAGGCCGCTAAAGCCTGCTGTATCTGGCAAGCCCACTGGATCACGGCGGGTAATCGTATCTACGCTGTCGTTATGATCGGCCAAATAATTGCTCAGCTCATCCGATGCAGTCTCATCCTGCACGCGCTCATAGCGATAGCTCACGGTTTTATCTGCCGTGCCGTCAATCTTCACAATAGCCGTTTCGCGATCACCGTCACCGGCTACAACGCTATACATTTCGGCACGCATAACAGGCTTTGCCGAATCGGAAGTAGCGCTCACTTCTACCCAGAAAAAACCATACTGCTCAAAACGTTGTATACGTGCGAGATTGCGCGATTCATCGCTAGCTGAGCGCGTTTTACCACCCGCACCGGAAACAATAAACTCAGTTTTGCCACAGCTGGGCACACTCGTAAGCCACTGCAGGTCATGATCATGGCCATTGAAATACACATCGGCCTGATCGCAGACAGCCTCTTCCATGAAGTCTTTGTAGCGCTGACCAGCCAACACCGGCAATAGCGCGGCCTGCAAAGAAGGCGCTAGCGGGCTTGCCGTAGACTGTCCTGTTTGCCCAAATAGCAGGTCATCGTAGTTACCGGCGTTGCCATGCTCGCCGTTTGATAAGTAAGGGTGATGAGCGAAGGCAAATTTCATCCGAGCATTGCTCTTTCGCATACCCTGCTTCAGCCAATTAAGTTGGCGCAAACCATAAGTGCTGTAGCTATACTCTGGTGAGGCATCGGGAAAACCGCCCGCCACTTGATTTGAGTCAATAGCGAAAAAGTGCAGCAGAGGCTTGGCCTTGGTACCGCCAGCAGTGAAGTCGTAATAGCGAGAAGGCATTTGCCAACGTGGTGTTTTGCGTGGATTACTAGCGTCTACGCCTGTCTCATCGATGGGCGCATAGGTGTAGTCAACCTGGTTTTCACCGCGCGCATTACCAGCGCCATCTCCGCCGAAAAATGCACTGTTGTCGTGATTCCCCGAAACCATGAAAAACGGCAGATCATTAGGGAAGTTAAGGTAAGCGCGCTCAAACTTATCAAAGAATTGTGGATCACTAGCAGAACGCGTACCTTCCTCATAAATATTGTCGCCTAGGCCAAGAACAAACTGACAACCTTGACGAATCGCGGCGGCGCGAGTCAGCGAGGCCTTCCCGGTCGCACGACCCTTAGCCTCGCAAACATCTGCCATCGCGGCACCTACAGCCATCTGGCCATCAGAGCCTGAGCCAGCATCGCCCACCACTAAAAACCGTACGCGATTAGCATCCAGCGTTTCTGGCTGCACCTCGGGCGTAGTATCTGGATTATTGATATCTGGTGGCGTAGTACCTGGCCCCGCCAACTGCGCCGAACGACCACTCGATGAGTCGCCACAAGCCACCAAAGTCGCAACTAGCAAACCCATGCTCACGAGTTGAAATTGCTTATTCATTATATTGTCTCCACTTGGCTCGGCAGGTGCTGAGTGCCTGCCACTGGGCGTGGCCCCGTATTTGATGAAATCAAATTATTAGTCCCCGATAACACCTGAAACTGCCGACGCTTCGCTGTATTTTCTTCGCCAATCAACGCCTCATCAGTAATGCTTTTCGCATAGCGCCATTCAGCCACCATGCGCTCGGGCGTAACATCCACCACGATAAAGCCCTTACTTTTTAGCTCGGTATATTTGATATGAGGATTAGCCAAAGGCAAAGCCACACTCACGACCTCCGCCACACCCTCTGGGAAGCCAGGTGATGTTACTGATGGCGCCACCAACTCAACGCCAAAGGGCTGCTCAAAGCCACCACCAATAAGCAGCGCAGGATTTTCATATAGCTCCATGGCCCAGCTGGTATGGATATCACCTGTTAATACGACTAGATTTTCTATACCGATAGCACGAATAAAGTCGCGCAGACGATCTCGCTCAGCAACATAACCATCCCACTGATCCAGATTGACTGCGATTAGGTTGCCCAAGATTTTTTGACCAAGTAGCTGAATTTGAGGCAGCTCCACTAAATTCAGCTGACCAAACATGATTTGCTGGCCGATGAAAGTCCAACGTGCGCCTTGGTTTTTCGCTTCTAATAGCTGCAATTGAAGCCATTGTCTTTGATTGTTGCCTAAAAGCGAGCGATTTGCATCGAAACGAGAAGGATCAACCGCTGGAATAGTCGCCTGTTTATCGCGCCCAATAATTCGTGTATCCAACATAATAATGTCGAGTAGGTCGCCAACACGCAGACGACGATAAATCACCTCACGCGGGTCAGGACGCAGGCTTTCTGGTATGCGATCAAACTGCTCACGTAAAGGCATCCAGTTAAAATAGGCTCGAATCGCATGGCCTTTACGCTCTTCGTAAACACCTTCGGAGTCTTCCGTGTGATTTTCTGCGCCAGAGCGATAACTATCGTTAGCGATTTCGTGGTCATCCCAAACTGGAATCATGGCAAATGATGCATGCAGCTTCTGCAGTTCCGGATCGCGCTTATATTGTGCATGACGCAACACATAGTCTTGCTGCGTCAGCATTTCTGTCGCCGGCTCAGGAGTACGCGAAATACCATTGCGCGTGAGTGCAGAGCCATCGCCGTACTCACCTTCACCATATTCGTAGAGGTAATCGCCAAGATGCACGACAAAATCGAGATCATCTTGCTTATTAATCAGCTCATAAACGCTAAAAAAACCAGCGGGCAAATTGGCACAGCTCGTCACGGCAAAGCGAGCCTGCGACACTGGCGCAAGCGGCATTGTGCGGCCACGACCGATGCGCGACGCCTGGCTACCGGCGTAGAAGCGATAATAAATGAACTGCCCAGCTGGCAAGTGGTGCATCTTACCCTCGATGAACACCGCGTCGGCATAGGCAGCGACATTGCCTAGGTCAACCTTAACCGTGAAGTCTCGCGCGCGATGCGCTAGAAATGTGCCCAAGCGCTGCACGCGCATTTCATCAGCAAAGGCCTCTGCGACCTCAGCATCAGCCAAACGCTTAGCCGAAATGATATAGGCCAGTGTTACTGGCACCCATTCCACAGCGTCGGATGAAGGCGTAATTGCAGTCCATACAATCAAGCTATCTGCGGTTGGGTCGCCACTTGCAACGCCATGCTCGAAAGCTCGCTCGGGCATTAATAAAGTGTCTACCTCAGCACTACTCAAGTGCTCCGAAGTCGTTTCAGGCGCGCCTATTCCTGAGCTTCCGCCGCCACAAGCAACTAAGCTCGAGAGACTGACCCCAACCGCCACACTACGACCAATAAATTGACGACGACGCATACCTAAACCCTCCCCAGCTAATAGGCGAGAGAGGCTAGCGTGACATCATGACACTTTGACTAAAGCAGATGAAAAGAGCGCTGAGTACTTGCTTAAACGCTCTCTATTACTCGACCATTGAGTGTTTGCCCAGCAAATAGGCTATTGCGGCCTAACGACTGCCAGCTGGCATCGCAAGCTTGCCAACTGAGTAATGGATCAATAACCACAGCCCCACTGGCCAAGCTCAAGCTCCCGATGGGCTGGGCAATAACACGTGCCGGCGCAGAGGTCAGCGCTTCGATCAAGCGCTGCTCAGTCAAATCGCCATTGGCCACTAAACGCAGACCCAGCGGCAATACCGTCTCCAGCGTTGACATGCCGGGCAAGGCCTCGGCAAACGGTGCTAGTTTCGCCGAAGCATTTAGCGGCTGGTGATCAGAGCAGATGGCATCAACCACACCATCACGCACACCAGCAATTAGCGCCAGACGGTCACTTTCGCGGCGCAATGGCGGCCGCACATGCGCCATGGCGTTGAAGCCATCGATGGCCATTTCGGTCAGATGCAATTGGTGCATAGAAACATCGGCCGTAATCGGCAGACCTCTCGCCTTCGCATAGCGAACCAGTTCAACCGAGGCTGCGCAAGAGAGCTGGCCGATGTGCGCACGCACGCCCGTTTGCTCAACTAGCAAGATGGCTGTCGCCAGAGCAACGGTCTCGGCTGTATCGGGGATGCCGGTGAGGCCCATGCGCGAGGCCATAAAGCCATCGTGTGCACTGCCTTTAGCAAGTGACGGCTCTTCGAGCGAGAAAAACACCGTCATATCCATGCTGCTGGCGTACTCCAAGCAGCGCAGCAAAGTCTCTGTACTGGCTAATGGCTGGCGCGCTTGGCTCACGCCAACGCAGCCCGCCGCTTTCAAACCACCCATGCCTGCGAGCGCACTGCCTGCGAGTCCGTGCGTCATGGCACCCAACGGATAAACTTTAGCAAAGCCTGCCGCCTGCGCTTTCTCAATCACCTGTGTTGCTAAAGCACCATGATCAATCACCGGATTCGTGTCTGGCGGCATCACCACATGGCCGAAGCCACCAACACGCGCCGCGCGAGTTTCACTGGCGATAGTGCCGTGTTTTTTCGGGCCAGGCTCACGTAAGCGGGCGCACAAATCAACAAAAGCGGGCGTCAGCCATAAGCCTTTGCCATCACGCACCTCGACGGAGGCATCGCTTAAGGCTATCTCGCCTAAAATGGTCGGCTCACCGGCGCAAATGCGCGCATCGGTAATGAGATCCAAGCCTTGAGCCGGATCAATGACGCGGATGCCGCGATACGCAATTGCTCTGCTCATGGCGCAACCTCCGTTGCACGATCGGCATCTTGGCCGTCCATTGCCATTGCTAACACCGCCATACGCACCGCAATGCCATAATTCACTTGCTTCAAAATCAGCGACTGCGGGCCATCAGCAAGCTCGGATTCAATTTCAACACCGCGATTTATCGGGCCTGGATGCATCACCAACACATTTGGCTTGGCCACTTTCAGGCGCTCGCGGGTTAGACCATACATGCTGTAAAACTCACTGCTACCGGGCAACAGAGCCGACTCCATACGCTCGTTTTGTACGCGCAGCGCAATAGCGACATCGACATCTTTCAGGCCTGCGCTGAGGTCTTCAAACACCTTCACATCAAGCTCTTCAAAGTCGCGCGGCAGCAAAGTGCGCGGGCCAATCACTCGAATCTCTTTCGCGCCCAAGGTTTGCAGAGCGTGAATCTCCGAGCGCGCCACACGCGAGTGACGAATGTCACCAATGATGGCCACGGTGAGGCCGGAAAAATCACCGGCGTGGCGGCGAATCGTGAGCATATCGAGCATGGCCTGCGTCGGATGCGCATGACGGCCATCGCCCGCGTTAATGATCGCGATGCGCGGGGTGACTTGGCTGGCGACAAAATGTGCAGCTCCTGATGCGCCGTGACGCACCACGAAAATATCGGCGGTCATCGCCTCTAAATTCCACAGCATGTCGCGCAGGGTTTCGCCTTTGCTGGTCGAGCTTTTGGAAATATCGATATTGAGCACATCGGCAGAAAGCCGTTTTGCCGCCACCTCAAAGGTGGTGCGAGTTCGCGTAGACGGCTCAAAAAACAAGTTCATTACCGTGCGGCCAGCGAGTAGCGGCTCGTTGCGAATGCCGCCGTTGCCATCGAGGAAGCTATCGGCACGATCCAAAATGGCGGTGAGTATCTCGCGCGAGAGCCCTTCCGTGCTCAAAAAATGCTTTAAATCGCCTTGGCTATTGAGCTGAAGGCGACTGGCCTGATGAGCGTGAGACTGATGCATATGCGCGGTTCCCGAAGTGGCGTTGGCCAAGGCGTTGCGCATTGTAACGCGCAGCCGCACTTGACCCAAGCACCATCGTTGGGATGATTCAGCTTAGAAGCGATAGCCCATGTTTAAGCTGTAAACCATTGGATCGATATGAACATCACCAATATCAACACCTATTTGAGCAGCAACACCAAAAGAATCCTTAAGCTTAACGCCGCCTAACTTCTCACCCATGAAAAAGGTGTAGTTCGCGCCAACACCGACAAATGGCTGAATCGCAGCATCGGGCAAGAAGTGGTATTGCAAAGATACCGTTGGTGGCAAGTGCTTGGCGCTCCCCGCATGCACACCGCCTATCGAAATATCATGCTCAAAAGGTAAGGCGCCCAGCACTTCCACAGCGATATTCGGGCTAAAGAAATACGCCACATTCACGCTCGGACCAACTTGCCTATCCACGCTCACACCGCCACCGAGCGAGCCATTATCAGACTTTGGCTCAACTTGGCTAATGCCTGCGCGTACTAGCCAAGGGCTATCGACAGCGGCTTGAGCTGTTGGCATGTACGCTAACGAGCCCGCACTAAGTGCCAGCAAACACTTAAGCGCTGGTAAGAAATTCCCACGAGTATTTTGAGCTTTCATGACCTGCCTCTATGCAACTCACGCCAGCAACTTGGTCACTCCGGCATTACGGGAGGGCTAATCGCTAATTTTCTGGTATCACTAGCGCATCGATCTTTAACTATGCTTTCGGAAGCTTGCCATGATCAATATAACTGCTCCTTTCTCAGCGCCCAACGCTTTGGCTGAACCAGACTATCGAGGGCTGATCGAAGCAGCAGGAGACTTAATTTATACCCTCGATTTGGATGGCCGTTTTACATATGTAAATACCGCTAGCCATAACATTCTGGAGTACTCACCAGAGTCATTAATTGGTCGTCACTTTGATACTTTATTAACTAAAGCAAGCAAGACTATTGCACGCGGCCATTTTAGCCGTGGAATTGCTGGAGATAATCGATATCCATTTTTTGAAGTGGAGGCGATTACCAGCACTGGTACCAGCAGGTTTTTAGAAATACGCGCAGCAAGCTTATATAAAGGAGCTCAGCTAATAGGGCGACAAGGCATTGCCCGTGATATTGGCGAGCTCAAAACCCTACAAGCAAGCCTATCTGAGCGCTCACAACGCATCTCCTTATTAGAAAATCAAGCGCGTATCGCGATGACGCTCTATACCCGGCTCACCACATTTGCACTCGAATCCGAGGCCGATGTACAAGCTTTAGAGCAAAGCCAAAAAGCACTTCAGCATGCTGAAGCAGAACGCTTGGGTCTATCGGAAAGCGACTTGGAGATCGTGGCTTTATTAGCAAAGGGCCTCTCTAATCGCGAAATAGCTAGCGCCATTTTTCGCAGCGAAAATACAGTTAAAGATCGCCTTAAAAAGCTGATGCAATGCCTCGGTGCCCGCCGTCGTGCCGAAGTTGTCGCTACGGCTGCTCGCCTCGGCCTCATCAACCACTCATAACACACCCATTTGGGTAAAAAAATTACCCCCGTATGGGTGATTGTTAAATAACGTGCAGGAGGCAAACTGCTAGGCATTAGCAAACAATAAAAATAAAAGGCTGCCCTATGCAACGTCGAACCTTTATTCAAGCCGGAGCTGGTCTCGCTGTAGGTCCTATTTTAGGTGGATGCAGTGATGATCAAAAAAGCATCAGCAACAGCCCAAGCAGTCGCACAGGCTATCAGCCAAAAGCAGCTAGACTACAAAGCCTAGTTGAGAAAATGGTCTCATTTGGGCCTCGCTTAACTGGATCAGACAGTCACAAGCGCTTTATTGACTACCTTGAACAAGAATTTCAAGCGCTTGGGCTAAGCACTCAGCGTGACCCATACTTCTTAACTCTATGGGAAGCTCAGAGGAAAGCGCTAAGCCTTAAAACATCTAACGGCGATATCGACATTCCTGTAGATGCGTATTACCCACGCTCAGGCCCTACCGGCGAGGAAGGAGTCACTGGCCCCCTCGTATATGTTGGCGCACCGCTGCAATATTTGAGCTTAGATCTCACCGACTTAGCATCGCAGCAAGCCATGCTGAGCTCACTCTTAACGCAACTACCGTCTACCATTAGCGGCTTGCTTGCTAGTCTCGGTAGCGGTGGTGTTAAAGATGCCATCGCGTTAATTGAGCTACCACTACTACCCACTGTTGCGGGCATTTTTTACCCCTTCTTAACGTATAAAAACGATGATGACTTTAGCATTAACCCGCTCACCGACTACAAGCGCGCCTGGCTAACTAGCCTAGCGACTATGGCTCCTATTGTTGAGGCCATGAAAGCAGCTGGTGCTAAAGGCGTTATTTTTGCCTTCGATAGCTCGGCAGAAAATACGGCCGGACAATACTTGCCTTTTCTTTCTGGCCCTAGCGAAATCCCAGCACTGATAGTCAATCGCGATACTAGCAACCAACTCAGAGCCCTCGCTGGGAAGGCAGAAGCTACACTGACGCTAACAGCCTCTGTGCGTGAAAATGTCCAAACTGACACATTAGTTGCCATATTGCCCGGCGTCAGCGATGAGAACATCATCGTCAATACTCATACCGATGGACAAAATGCCTTTGAGGAAAATGGTGCCGTCGCCTGCCTCGAGGTGGCTCGTCACTACGCCAGCCTTCCTCTGTCCATGCGCCCTAGAACATTGGTGTTTAGCTTAGTTACTGGCCACATGGCACCTCACATGCCTCAGGCTAATGGCTTCATCGAGTCTCACCCTGACATCATGGCAAAAGCTACCGCTGCCGTGACACTTGAACATCTTGGAGCGCGCGAATGGCTGGACGATGCCTCCGGCTATCACGCCACAGGACGCCCAGAAATCGCCGCCTTATTTCATTCAACAACGCCAATAGGCCTTGCGGCCATTCAATCCATGCGAGCAACAAAGCTGCAACGACTACTGCTGTGTCGACCAATTGGCGTGATTTTTTTTGGCGTCGGCGCACCATTCCATTTGGCGGGCATTCCTTGCCTTGCCTACATCACAGGACCGCATTACCTGCTGGCCATTGAGCCAGATGACGGAATGGCACGCTTTGATGCCGTACGCATGGAGGAGGAAATGGATTTGGCGCTAGATATGCTGCATCGCATAGAGACTATCCCTGCCCTGCTACTCAAGGCAGGAGACAGTGCTGTCCTAGGTGCTCTGCCGCTACCGGCGCTTTAATAATGCTAGTGCTGCGCATTAAATACAGAGTTAGGGCTGCCTAGGTACTTGACGCTTTGGCGGCGGAGTTGGTGGTCGCATTGGGTTGATGAACAGGCGCAGATAACGCCCGACCCACTTGATGTACTCCCAAACTTTCAGCCAATGCTCATTGTCGCGCTCGCTATCGAGCAGGCTAATGTCTGGTGGAGTACCGAGCAACTCAGAAAGCTGAGCCGCTAGAGCCTCGCGCGCCTCAGGTGCTAAGCGAGGCAGTTGCGCATAGGCGGTTTTATCGCCCAAATGAAAAGCTAAATAGCGCCGACCGGTGACTTCGTAAAGCATATCCCAGCGCGTAACGTCAGCTAGCGGCACCGAAGTTTCTGCACGCAACCCGCCGGGCTTAATGACCAATGCTTCACCCACGACACTCAGCTTCATACGCGCAGCCAATTCGGCGACTCGAACCATGAAGCCACGATCAAGCAGGCTGCGGTGGAGTCTAGTGAAGGTAGTCGCCCACCGCGACGCTCATGGACATCGCTAAGTGTTTCACGGGCGGCGCGCGTGGTTAGGCGCTCATCTTGGCGATATACCGGCAGCGCCGGATAACGCGCGGCCAAGCGCCGAGCAAATTTCAATGCGCGATGGCCAATTTCTGATGCCGTGCCATCCATGTTTAATGGATTGCCGACTAATAAAGCGACCGGCCGCCAATCACTGATTAAGGCATCGATCACTGCCCAATCAGGTATGCCATCTCGCGCGGAAATAGGCTCTTGCGGCGACCCTGTGCCAGTAAGCGCAAGTCCGCCAGCAACGCCAATACGTTTAGTGCCAAAGTCGAAAGCCAGCAGGCGCTCCGGTAAAGTTTTGGATTTAGCGCGCACCTCAGAGCCATCAGCAGACGTACCCATATCAGGCATGACCGACCTCATTCGACAGCAAGCGCCAATCTAGCCCAAGCGCGCTAATCGCTGCTTCCCAACGCGCTTCATAGGGCAGCTCAAACAACACATCGGTCGATGCTTTCGAAGTTAGCCACATATTGTTTGCTAGCTCCTCTTCAAGCTGGCCAGGCTGCCAGCCGGCATAACCCAAGGACACAATATAGTCTGCCGGGCCGTGGCCCTGCGAAATGGCATCAAGCACATCGCGCGAATGAGTAACGGCAATAGAGTCACTGCTGTGCAAAGTTGAGGTCCACGGGCCGTGACCGTGATGTAGCACGAAGCCTAGCTCGGGATGTACTGGCCCGCCAACCAATACAGGCTGCTCAGGGCGCGATAATGGCTTTAACGCTGGCAAGCGAATTTCGCTGAGCAAGCTATCGAAAAGCACTTCGCTAGGATGATTAACGATAAGGCCAGCGGCGCCATCTTCGTCATGGCGGAAAATATAAATGACGGCGCGGCCAAACATGCCGTCATCCAGCTCGGGCATGGCGACTAAAAAATGATTAGTGAGATCGACACTTTCTGGCTTCATGCCTTAACTATGGGGTCGCTCGGCGATGCTTACAAGAGGCAAACTATTGCGTCGTTTTCAAACCGCCAGCGAAGCGCCATGTGCGAATAATTTGCAGCACATCGATCTGACCTTGCTGCGCTGCAGGAAAGGCCTCAAATGGCTGAGCCTGGCGCACGGAATCTTTCGCTGCCACATCAAGCACGCGAATGCCGGACGACATCAACACATCCACGCGCTGCACGCGACCATTGGGCAAGAGCGCGACCAATAAACGCACCTCTCCCTCCAGCTTTTCAACTCGTGCTTGAGTGGGATAATTGGCGTTACCAGCAGCCTCAATTTTGATTCGAAAGCTTTCCAAATATGCCGCCCACGCATTAGCTTTCGCGCTTACTGCCGTAATTGTTTCCACTCGCGGGCGCTTGGCATAGGCCTGACGACGAGCCGATAAACGCGCCTCCAATGCGGCAATTTCGCTATCCCGCTGACTTTGCGCGTCATCTTCGGCAACTCGCGGCTTAGCCAGCGCTGGTTTGGCTGTATCCGCTAAAGGTCTTTGCATTTTCTCTGGCGAGGTAATACTGCTCACAATCATGGCTTCAGGCGTTAATAGTGCAGCCTCTTGCTCTGCCTTTTTACGCTTAGCATCGGCCTCACCCGGCAGCGGCGTGCGCTCGCGCGTGCTGAGTAATTGTGCGGTCATTTCGGTGCCGCTGCCCTGCTGATCAGCCTGCGCAATAAAGTCGGCCTCTTTAGGCGCTTCAATGCTTTGTGCCGGCACCAATGTCACTTCCAAAGATGTCGCAGCCTGCGCCTTTGGCGGCACAAAGCGAATGCCAAAAAGCAATAAGGCATGCAGCAATAAAGCCAAAACGACTGTAAAAGTCAGCCTATCGGCCGGCGTGACAACCGCCGCACTCATAGACCGCAGAGCACCTGATGATTAGACGATGA
>CAXIBK010000022.1:0-18021 GCA_964022225.1 uncultured Paraperlucidibaca sp. | reverse complement strand
TATCGTGGATAGATTGTCTAGCCTCTGGGGCTAAGCTCGGCCGTTCAGTATTTATGCGCGGGCAACACGCCGATGGCGCACATGCGCATGGCCCACGAGATGCCAAGCTCAGCCTGCCCATCAATGTGCCCAGCGCAGCATTAAATCGCTACAGCGTGGGCGCGTTTAATGCCCTCTACTACCGTTGGGAAGGCCGAAAAACTAAACCGTTCCGCTGTGATTTCGAACCATTTTTCTATCCACTAGATGGCATTAAGCAGTGGCATCGCCTCTACGGCAAGCCAGGCTTTGTGCAATACCAATTTGTCGTTGCTGAAGCAGCAGCTGAAGCCTGCATCGGCGATGTGTTAAAGGCCGTTTCAAGCTCAGGCAATGCCAGCTTTTTAGCCGTGCTCAAGCGCTTTGGCGAAGCTGGCGATGGCCTTTTGTCATTCCCACAAGCGGGCATGACCTTGGCGCTAGACTTGCCATTACGAGCCGGCACTTTGGCGCTACTTGATCGTCTTGATGCCATTGTGGTGGCTCACGCCGGTCGCGTTTATTTAGCCAAAGATGCGCGTCTCAACGCCAGCATGATGTCGGCGATGTATCCACAACTGAGCCAATGGCAAGCAATTCGCCGCGAACTCGACCCCGATGGCTTGTTTGTCTCGGCCCTTGGCAAGCGCTTGGAGATGGCCCCATGACGCAAATTTTAATCGTAGGCGCTACCTCTGCGATGGCTCGTGGGTGCGCCTACGCCTGGGCTAAGCAAGGCCAACGCCTCGTGCTCGCTGGCCGTGACCTTACGGAGCTTGAGCGCATCGCCAGCGATATTCGTTTGCGCTTTGCTAGTAATGTGCAGATCACTGAACTCGATCTCGATAGCGCCGAGCATCTCGCTACGCGTTGGAGCGATATTGAGGCCGCACATGGTGACATCGACGGCGTGCTAATGGCGGCTGGCTGGATGCCGGAAGACAACGATGCCATGCGCCGTGACACACCAGCGCTACAGGTCATTACGCGTAATTTCACCGGCCCAGTGGCGCTGCTCAATGCCGCCGCTGATGTTTTTGAAGCACGCAAAAAAGGCTTTATTGTCGGCATCAGCTCGGTCGCTGGTGATCGGGGCCGGCAAAGCAATTACCTTTACGGCGCCGCCAAAGGTGGCTTCGGTATTTATCTCGCCGGCCTGCGTAATCGTTTGTTCGCCTCTGGCGTGCCTGTGCTCACGATCAAGCCCGGCTTCGTCGACACGCGCATGACCTGGGGTTTGCCCGGCCTATTTTTAGTTGCCGACCCCATGCAGCTCGGCGAACAAATCGTACAGGCGCAAGCAGCAGGTAAAAACACGGTGTATCTCCCTTCATTTTGGCGACTCATCATGCTCATCATTCAGCATGTGCCTGAGTTCGTTTTTAAACGCTTGAAGCTCTGATCATGACGGTTTTCGTTAAACAGCCAACCATCGTGGCCTTTGATTTCGATGGCACGCTCACGCGTGGCGAGTCATTTTTTCACTTTCTCTGGTTTGTCACGCCATGGTGGCGTTTCGCTTGGTGCTTTCTACGCTGCGTGCCAGTGCTGGCGGCCTATGCCACTCGCCTGATGAGCAATGATCGTGCGAAGGCGAGGGTGATTAGTATTTTCTTGCGCGGCCAATCGCGCGAAAAGCTTGAACAACTGTCGCGTGATTTTGCCAGCAAAGGTATTCCTAAGTCGCTGCGACCTGAGGCGATGGCGCGCCTGCGTCACCATCAAAAGCAAGGTCATCACTGCGTGTTGGTGAGCGCTACATTAGCCCTGTACTTACGGCCATGGGCTGAGCTGCATGAGTTTGAGCATGTTATTGCGACTGAGCTAGCATGCGATGCGCAGGGGCGCTTAACGGGCGTCATGGCGACACCAAACTGCTATGGTCCACAAAAGGCTGTGCGTCTAAAAGCGCACTTCGGCGTCGACCATATTTTTGCCGCTTATGGCGATAGCAGTGGCGATACCGAAATGTTGGCCATGGCTGAACAGCCATTTTATCGACCTTGGCACTAACGCAACTCATCAATCAATAATTAAAAGCGCTAGCAAGACAGTGTGGAGCAGCACCCAATGACCTTGATTAAACTCATGCGCCCGCACCAATGGGTGAAAAACGGCTTCGTGCTCACTGGCCTCGTTTTCGGCCACGGATGGGATGTCCCCGAGCAAGTCCAAGCGGTTTTGCTGGCCTTTATCGCCTTCTGTTTAGCCTCTAGCTGCGTCTATGTTTTCAATGATTTATCCGATGCCGAAAATGATCGCCTGCACCCCACTAAGCGTAATCGCCCGATAGCATCTGGCGCTGTCAGTGCCCGCCAAGCCCTGCTTCTAGCAGCAGTCTTAGGGGTGGTGTCGCTATGTATTGCTTGGTCGGCTAACCCACCGGTGGCGGGTTATATTGCTGCCTATTTGGTGCTGAATATGGCTTATACTTGGCGTCTAAAGCGCGTGGTGCTGCTGGATATTTTCTGCATCTCGGCCGGCTTTATGTTGCGCATTTTGGCCGGCACCGACGGCGTCGATATACCGCCTTCCAATTGGCTGCTGTTTTGCGGCCTTTGGACTACCTTATTTTTAGGCTTTATCAAGCGCCGTGCTGAAATGATTGCGCTAGATGAAGGCGCGGGTGGCCACCGCAAAGTACTTGAGCATTACTCAGCGACACTGCTCGATCAGCTCATTAGCATCACCTGCATGGGTATGATTTTCAGCTACAGCCTCTACACCATGGATGTCGATGTGCGCCGTATTCACAATACCGATCAGCTCATTTACACCGTGCCATTCGTGATTTATGCCTGCTTTCGCTACCTTTATTCACTGCATCGCGAAACTGGCGGTGGCGACCCCTCGCGCGAGCTTATTCGCGACCCGCACATTGTCGTTGCTGGCCTAGGTTGGTTGCTAATGACTTTATTGTTGGTGACTTGATGAATTTAAATCCGCGCCAACTTCGTTTGCTGTTGATCTCGGTTGGGGCTGGCGCAGCAGGTTATTTGGTCTTTGCTTTATGGTCTGGCTGGCGTGAAGTGTTAGCCGCCATGGGCCATATCGGCTGGCAAGCGCTGGGTTTGGCGCTACTGTTATCGCTAGGAAATTACTGGCTGCGTGCTGAGCGCTGGCGGCTTTATATCGTCAGCAATGACCATACGATTTCTCATGCCGATAATCTGCGCATTTATATTGCCGGCTTTGCTTTAACCACCACGCCTGGCAAGGCCGGTGAGCTTATTCGAGGCCTATTTTTAAAGCCCTATGGCGTTACCTTTCACCATACCGCCGCGATGTTTTTCAGCGAGCGCGTTGCCGATTTAATTGCGGTTTTAGTGATTACCGCGGCCGGCTTGTCGCAGTTACACCAAGGCGAAATGTATTACGCCATATTAGTTCTGGCCTTACTGTTCGGGCTTTTACTCTTGCGAACGACTTGGCCTGAGCGTCTATTGCGACATCTCGCGGGTGAGCGCAAAGGCGTGCATTGGCTGGCGAATGTTGCTGCCAGTAGCCGAGCATTGTGGCGTGGACGCTTGCTCTGGCAAGTCCAGGGCTTAAGCGTACTGGCATGGTTGGCGGAGGGCGTGGGAGCATGGTTGGTGCTGCGCACACTGATGCCGGATATGCCGCTGGAGATAGGCCTGTTTATTTACGGCTTTGCCATGATAGTTGGCGCACTAAGCTTTATGCCCGGTGGGCTAGGCGGCACTGAGGCCACCATGACAGGCTTGCTCGTGCTGCAAGGTTTGAGCTTGCCAGAGGCGGTCGCAGCGACGGTGATTATTCGTTTAGCAACACTATGGTTTGCTGTACTGCTGGGCTTGTTTGCAGTGATGCGTTTGCCGACGATGCCCGCACAAACGGAGCGTTTAGATACACAGTTAGCCACTCAGGCCGATGATGGCCAAGGCTTGAAATAGTAGGTACTTCGAGATGACTCAAACACTGAAGCCAAGCCTGATGGCACGCTGGCTTGAAGCGCATTGGCTATGGATTCTGCTGCCCGTGGTGCTGATCAAAATCGCCATTGCCTATGGCTTACCAATGACTGGCGACGAAGCTTATTTCGTGCTTTGGGGCAAGCATCTCGATTTCGGTTATTACGATCATCCGCCCATGGCCGGCTGGATGATGGCCTTACAGCTGCTGGTCAGTGATCACCATCTGTGGTTGCGCATGCCGGGCCTAGTCACTGAGCTGCTTGTTGCAGCTGCACTTTACGCCCTGTTTCGACCTGTTGATGCCATCAAGGCGCGTTGGCTAGCCTTGCTCTTTACGTTAAGCCCACTCAGCCTCATCAATGTATTTACGTTGACCGACACAGGTTGCATCTTATTTGCTGCGTTGGCTTTTGTGGCGGCGGCGCGCGGCTTACTAACACAGCATATCCGTTGGGCCGTACTGGCAGGTGTGAGCTTAGGCTTGGCATTTTTGTCGAAATACTTTGCTGTGTTCTTAGGTTTTGGCTTTGTCGCTTTTTATGCCTTTGCAGGTCGCCGCTTTTGGCAGCATGGTCTGGTGCTAGTGCTGACCGCAATTCCATTTGGCTTGCTTAATCTGTATTGGAACTACACCCACTGCTGGTCGAACTTGCTGTTTAACTTAGTTAATCGCAATGCCGATGCCGGCTTTAGTTGGCAGAGCCTATTGGCTTATCTCGGCATGATGGCTTATGTCATTTTGCCGCCTATGTGGTTGGCCTTGCGGGCCGCTCAACAGCAGAGAGCTGCAGTAAGCGCAGAGTTGCAGCCCGTGCTAGGCCTCGCCGCTGCTCTAAGTTGGACGGCGGGTTTAGGTTTTTTGTGGGTAAGCCTGAGTAAAGATATTGGACTGCACTGGGTGCTGTGGTGCTATCCCATGGTGCTGGTACTGCTCTGGCCTCTACCTGTTGCACGCTGGGCAAGACTGACGAAAATAGTGAGTTGGGTTAGCGTGGTACATGTCGTGGTGCTACTGGGCATTCTTTATGCGCCTTTTTCGATGTGGAAAAGCCAGCCGCGCGTACAATGGTATTTGCTTGCGATGACCGAGGCGCCGGCCATCTTAAAGCAAGCGCGTGCCGAGGCCGATGAGCTGCAAGCAGGCGCTTGGCAGCCAGCGTGGGAGGCTGAGTCTGCGCGCAAAAGTCTAGGTGTTGATGCCTTGGTGCCAGACCAGCCTATGACTAGGCGCGCCATTGCAACGCTGAGCTATTCATCCGCATCAGTGTTGGCTTATCAGGTGCGTGAGCCAGTCATGGTGATGGGTGAAGGCGCGAAATATGCGCGCCAAGATGACAGCCTAACTAACTTTCGTGCACTCGATGGCAAGGCCGTATTGCTGCTATTGAAAAAGCCTGATGATCAGCTTAATGCCGAAAGTTGGTTCGCCACATCACGCAGATTTAGCCTAACTTATCGTGGTCAGAGCTTTCACTTCTTGGCTGGAGAGGGTTTTCGCTATGAGGTGTACTTTCAGCAAGTACTAGTGCCGATCCGTGAACGCTTTTATCAATTTCCAAGTTGGTTGCCGAGCGGGGAGTGTGACTTTGCGTCGCGCTATTTTGCGCCAGAATAAAGGCTTGTCTAAGCACATCAGCGTGGCCAAAAAGATGATGACGATGCCCACGACCGCCAAGGTTTCGGGCAGCTCATCCCATAATATCCATGCCCAAAGCCCAGCAAAAACGATGGCTAAATACGCCGCAGGGCCAATGCGCCCAGCCGGTGCCAAGCTATAGGCTCGTGACATGGCGAGCTGGCTGAAGGTGGCCAAAATGCCGGCACCAACTACCCAGGCATATTCCTCAACGTTGAGTGGTCGCCATGCCCAGAGCATTGGCACAGCCGAGATCGTCACTGAAATTAAGCTGAAATAGAGCACGATGCGTATCACTGGCTCAGTGCCAGAAAGTGAGCGTACGGTGACGAAGGCCATGGCGGCGAGCAAGCTGGCGCTGATGCCGACCAGCGAGATAAAGCCCATGCCGGCCATGTCGGGGCGGCAAATCAATAACACACCGCCAAAGCCGAGCACGGCAGCGATCATCATGCGGGCCGTGATTTTTTCTTTAAGAAATAACCAAGCAATGAGCGGTATAAACACTGGTGATGAGTAGGTGAAAACCATGGCACTGGCTAATGGTAGTTTGGCGATGGCGTAAAAGAATCCATACATCGCTGCTAAGCCGACCACGCCGCGCCATAAGTGTTTGTGAAACACTTGAGTTTTGAGTAGGCCAGTGCCGTGTATGACCACCAGCGGTAGCAGCATTATTGATGCAGTAAAGTTGCGGAAAAATACGATGGTTTCGTTATTGACGGTAAGCGATGCCTGACGAATAAACACGCCCATGGTGGCAAATAAAAATGCCGATAGCGTCAGCAGTGCAAGGCCGCGCCAAATCGACTGTGATGGGGCTTCATAGCGCATAAATGAGCACCTCAAACGATGGCGCGCAGCCTAGCAGATTCTCCTGCACCTTGGGCTGGCCAAGTGCCACATTTTCTCGTAGAATTTGCGCCCACCTGTGCATGGCCGATTTCCGTGGCGCCATGGGCAGAACGACTTACCACGGAAACCCAGTACAGGAATTAAGCAATGGTTACTATTCGTCTTGCCCGCGGTGGCGCTAAAAAGCGTCCTTTCTACTCCATCGTTGTTGCCGACAGCCGCAATGCCCGCGATGGCCGTTACTTAGAGCGTCTGGGTTTCTTCAACCCAGTTGCACGTGGTCAAGCTGAGCGCGTGCGCTTGGACTTAGAACGTGTAGCTTATTGGATCAGCAACGGCGCTCAAGCATCCGACCGCGTTGCTTCTCTGATCAAGGAAGCTCAAAAGAGCGCATAAGATATGTCTATCGTGCCCGATCGTGAGTCCCTGATTCAAGTCGGCCACGTACACGCTTCTTATGGTATCAAGGGATGGGTGTGGGTGATGTCCCGCACGCATCCCATTGCTAATATTTTTAACTACGGCCCGTGGTATTTGGATCGTGGTGGCGTGTTGAGTCCGGTAAAAGTGCTGGCGAGTCGTCCGCAAGCCAAAGGCTTGGTGGCGCAGCTAGATATCTGCCCCGACCGCAACACTGCTGACACCTTAGTTGGTGCAGCGATTTGGGTGCCGAAAAGCGCCTTGCCGGTATTAGACGAAGACGAGTATTACTGGTCTGAACTCATCGATATGTTAGTGGTGACTGAGCAAGATGATGTGCTTGGCCGCGTTCATGCGATGATGGAAACTGGCGCCAACGATGTCATCATTGTGCGCGCTTGTGAAGGCAGCATTGATGATCAAGAGCGTTTGCTGCCATGGTTGCCAGGTCGTGTTGTGCGTTTTGTCGATCGAAATCAACGCTGTATTCGCGTCGATTGGGATCCAACGTTTTAAGCGTTTATGACCAACATGGGAGATCGCCATGTGGGTAGGCGTGGTGTCGTTGTTTCCGGAGATGTTTCGCGCCATTAGCGAGTGCGGTGTCACTGCCCGCGCTGTGGCCAATGGTAAGCTCACGCTGGCGTTTTGGAACCCGCGCGACTTTACCGAAGATAATTACCGTCGTGTCGATGAGCGCCCCTTTGGTGGCGGCCCCGGCATGGTTATGCAGATTGAGCCTTTACGCCGAGCCATTAATGCCGCGCGTGAAGCGGCTGCCGCACGAGGTGTGGTGGCACCGGTGATTTACTTGTCACCGCAGGGCCAGCGTTTATCGCAGGCCGATGTGCAGCAGTTAAGCGCCGCACATGGCCAGCAGGGTTTGATTTTGCTCTGCGGTCGTTATGAGGGTGTCGATGAGCGCTTAATTGAGCGCGATGTCGATGCCGAATGGTCGATAGGCGACTATGTGTTATCCGGTGGTGAATTACCGGCAATGGTATTGGTTGATGCCTTAGCGCGCTTATTGCCTGGCGTGCTAAATACTGAGGCTTCAGCCATTGAGGACTCTTTTACCGATGGCCTGCTGGATTGTCCGCACTACACCCGACCTGAGGTGTATGACGGCGACAGCGTGCCAGCGGTATTGCTCAGCGGTGATCATGCCGCGATAAAGCGTTGGCGCTTGCAGCAAAGCCTCAAGCGCACTCGCGAGCGCCGCCCAGACTTACTTACTGGGCGCACGCTGAGCACATTAGAACGACAGCTGCTAGATGGCATCGAATAGATCTCGCTAGCAGTGTTGAGGGGGTCGTATGCGCCTTAGCCTCTGGACCCAAGGCGATGCCCACCGAGCTGACACGAGCGGCCGGTCAAGGCATCACAATGATCAATCATACGCGTGATAGCCTCTGTGATTGGAAGTGGAGAGTGAAGATGAGCGGTAAGCATCCGTTAGTACAGGCTGTAGAAAACAGCCAGCTGAAACAAGATATTCCTAAGTTTGCTCCTGGCGACACCGTTGTCGTTCAGGTGAAAGTGAAAGAGGGCGACCGTGAGCGTCTCCAGGCCTATGAAGGCGTGGTGATTGCGATCAAAAATCGTGGCCTGAATTCGGCTTTCACGGTGCGTAAAATCTCCAACGGCATTGGTGTGGAACGCGTTTTCCAAACCCATTCGCCGATTGTTGCTGGCATCGAAGTTAAGCGTCGTGGTGCTGTTCGCCGCGCCAAGCTGTACTACCTCCGCGATCGTTCGGGCAAATCCGCACGTATCAAAGAGAAGCTGGCTCCGCGCAAGAAGTAATTCTTCGCGTTGCTGCGCAAAAAAGGGCTCATTACGAGCCCTTTTTTAATGCCTGAAATTCCACTGTCTGTCGCATTCGCTCATCACGTCCAATGGCTTTAAACTGAGCTTTAAACTCATTGAAACTACGCCCATGACAGTCGAACACGTTCACATGCCTACAGCCTCGGATGCGGCGCTTACAGCGTTTCGCCATCAGCTCGCGGCCGAAGGCTTAAGTCAGCATACGCGTCGAGCCTATGTTAGTGATGCCGCCGCACTGGCTAATTGGGCTTCACCAAAGGCACTTACGACATTAACTACCGATGACCTCGCGGCATATCTGGCGAGCCCGCAAGTCATGCAAAAGTCACCGCGCTCGATTGCGCGCTTACAGTCGGCTTTGCGCCATTGCTGGCGCGGCTTATTGGCGCGTGGCAGTGTCGACAGCGACCCGACCATTGGGCTCGATACGCCGCGTATCGGTCTGGCATTGCCGAAAGACTTATCTGAGGCCGATGTTGATGCGCTGCTCGCCGCTCCAGATAAAGAAACCTCAATAGGTTTGCGCGATAAAGCCATGCTTGAGCTTTTATATGCTTGCGGTTTGCGTGTGAGTGAGCTGGTTGGGTTGCCGTTGTCAGCGCTGAATTTGCCAGCGGGCTATTTGCGTGTGAAAGGTAAGGGCGAAAAAGAGCGTTTAGTTCCGATGGGCGAAAATGCAGTGGTCTGGATACAGCGCTATATCGATGAGGCTAGAGGCGAGTTAGTGCGCGATATCTCAGTGCCGGCACTTTTCGTCACCGCGCGTGGCGGTGGCATGACGCGTGAGAACTTTTGGCATTTGATTAAGCGCTATGCGCTTATGGCCAATATCACGAGCAATGTCTCGCCACACACATTGCGCCATGCTTTCGCCACGCATTTACTCAATCATGGCGCCGACTTGCGCGTGATACAGCTGTTGCTGGGGCATAGTGATTTATCAACCACGCAAATCTATACGCATGTGGCTCGCGAGCGCCTGCAAAAGTTGCACGCTGAACACCATCCGCGAGGCTGACGCCGAGCATTGTTTCTCGTATGCTTAGTGCCTATTCGTCAACGCCATCGACGACTCGATGGTTAAGCACTTGTGTATTCTCTGAGAGGCCAGCTGCATGCAAAAGCGAACAAAGAAATTGGGTATTGCCGCCGTAATCGCCACATCGATTGCTGCGACCGCGCTGTGGGTGCAAGCCGGTAGCAATGAAGAGTCGCAAATTCGCCAACGCTTAACGCAGGCTGTGCCGAAAGCGGAGATTTTATCCGTTACTGCGTCGCCTATTGCTGGCGTATATGCGGTTGAACTTGAGGGTGGCACGCTCTATGCCAGCGCCGATGGCCAATACTTGATTCAGGGCGAGATGCTGCAAATCAAGGGCAAAGAAATCGTCAATATTACTGATCAGGCTAAGTCCAAGCAGCGCCTTGCTTTACTCAAGAGCATCGATAAACGCGACGAAATTATTTTCCCTGCGAAAGGCAAGGCGAAGGCCGTGATCACCGTGTTTACCGATGTTGACTGTGGTTATTGCCGTAAGTTACATGCTGAAGTGCCAGCAATGAATGCCAAAGGTATTGAGGTCCGCTATTTGGCGTACCCTCGCGACTTGCCCCGCGTGGGCGCGAATGCAGGGACCGGCGCTCGCATGACAGAGGTGTGGTGCAACGCCAACCGCGCACAAGCTTTAACCCTGGCTAAACAGGGTCGTCCGGTACCTGCCGGTAAAGCCGACTGCAAAGCGCCTATTGCTGAGCAGTTTGTACTGGGACGTAAAATGGGTGTGACAGGCACTCCCGCTATTTATAATGAAAAAGGCGAGCAGCTTGGCGGTTACATCACGGCCGATCGTGCCGCGACTTTGCTTGGTCTAAACTAGGCCTTAGGTTCGACAAACTCACTGAGGGCGCTATACTACGCGCCCTTATTTCTGAGCCTGATAAGCGTTTTAGTGCTTGTTTAGGCTCTTTTATTATTACGCTGGTGGTCCTGACTTGAACGCGACTAATTCGACCGTAAATAAGCCCGTCAATATCGGTATTGTTGGCCTAGGTACTGTGGGCGGTGGTGCATTGCATTTACTCCGCGCCAATGCTGCGGAGCTTTCACGCCGCACAGGCCGCGACATCGTTGTGTCGCATGTAGGTGTACGCCGTGAGCATCCAAATCTTGATTTGGCGGGCATTACCGTGAGCATGGATATTTTTGCTGTGGTCGATGATCCTGCGGTCGATATTGTCGTTGAAGTGATTGGCGGCATTACCGTTGCGCGCGAACTCGTGTTGCGCGCCATCGCCAATGGTAAGCATGTGGTGACGGCGAACAAATGGTTGCTGGCTGAGCACGGCAATGAGATTTTCTCAGCGGCCGAAGCCAAAGGCGTTTATGTTGCGTTTGAAGCAGCAGTGGCTGGTGGTGTGCCCATTATTAAGGTATTGCGCGAAGGCTTGGCAGCAAACAATATCGACTGGTTGGCTGGCATCATTAACGGCACAGGTAACTATATTTTGACTGAGATGCGCGATAAAGGGCGCTCCTTTGCCGATGCTCTCGATGATGCGACAGCCTTGGGTTATGCCGAACTAGACCCTACGTTTGATGTTGAAGGCATCGACGCTGCACACAAGCTCACCATCATGGCTTCGATTGCCTTTGGTATTCCGCTGCAGTTTTCTAAAGCGTATACCGAGGGCTTATCCAAGCTGACCCGTGATGATGTGACCTATGCCGAAGAGCTTGGTTTCCGCATTAAGCAATTGGGCGTTGCACGTCGTACGCGCGAGGGCGTTGAGCTGCGCGTTCACCCCACATTGATTCCTGATAATCGATTGATTGCACACGTTAATGGTGTGAAGAATGCCATTTTGGTGCAGTCAGATGCCGTCGGTACCACCATGTATTATGGCGCTGGCGCCGGGGCGGGCCCTACGGCCTCGGCCGTGGTGGCCGACATTGTCGATGTAGTGCGTGCACTGACCGCTGAGTCAGCGCCGAATGTGCCGCATTTGGCCTTCATGCCAAATGCCATCACTAACACGCCCATCTTGCCGATGGAGGATGTGGTGACGTCGTACTACTTGCGCTTGCAGGCCTATGATCGCGCCGGTGTGTTGGCCGATGTCACGCGCATTTTGAGCAATCATGACATCAATATTGAAGCCATTTTGCAGAAACCCATGCAAGAGGGTGGTTCGGTACCCGTTATTATTCTGACCAAGCCTGTGGTGGAGCGTGAAATGAACCGTGCCATGGCAGAGCTCGAAGCCCTTGACCACATCATCGGCTCGGTTACACGTATTCGTATGGAGTCTTTGGCATGAACGTAGACAACCGCTATACCGGTTTAATCAATCGCTACCGCAAGCATTTACCGGTCTCGGCCGACACGCGTCTAATTTCATTGGGCGAGGGCAATACGCCATTGATTCGCTTGAAAAATATCCCGGCGCTGCTAGGTAAAAATATTGATATTTATGTCAAGTACGAAGGCCTGAACCCCACTGGCTCATTTAAAGATCGCGGCATGACCATGGCCGTGACTAAAGCCGTGGAAGAGGGCTCGAAAGCAATCATTTGCGCCTCAACCGGCAATACCTCTGCTGCTGCTGCTGCCTATGCCGCGCGTGCTGGCATCAAGGCGTTTGTGCTGATTCCCGAAGGGAAAATTGCCATGGGTAAGCTGGCTCAGGCCATGATGTATGGTGCCATCACCTTGCAAATTCGCGGTAATTTCGACGATGGCATGGAGTTGGTGAAAGAGGTTGCCGCGCATGCTCCGGTGACCATTGTGAACTCGGTCAATCCCTATCGTTTACAAGGCCAAAAAACGGCTGCCTTCGAGATTGTCGAAGAGCTAGGTCGCGCACCGGATTATCATTGTTTACCCGTGGGTAACGCCGGTAACATCACCGCGCATTGGATAGGCTATTGCGAATACTCCACCCCATTGGGTGAGAAAGTCACGGACTCGTGCAGCTTCTGCAATGGCGATTGTCAATTTGCCTGCTCGCCTGTGATCAGCAGTCGCCCCAAAATGGTGGGATACCAAGCTGCAGGTTCCGCACCATTTGTGCGCGGCGGTCCCGTAAAAAATCCTGAAACCGTGGCCACAGCCATTCGCATTGGCAACCCGCAAAGCTATGATCAAGCGTTGAAAGTGATGAACGAGTCTGGCGGTTGGTTTGACGAACTCAGCGACCAAGAAATTCTCGACACTCAGCGCCTGTTGGCGATGAGCGAAGGCATTTTCTGCGAGCCAGCTTCGGCGGCTTCCCTTGGTGGCGCTATTCGCGACATCAAGTCCGGCAAGATTCCTGAAGGCTCGGTCATCGTCTGCACATTGACGGGCAATGGTTTGAAAGATCCTGACACGGCTATTGGCCAGTGCCAAAGTTCGGTGCTGAAAACCATTGATGCTACTTTGGACCAAGTCCGCGATAGCATTCTGCAATCGATGGGTGTTTAAGCTGCCGAGCATTCAGCCTCAGTTAATCCCCTTATGAGCACGCCTCTGCGCTGGCAGCGGCGTACTTTAAGTCATGCCGATCTGCCCTCCGTGTCTCCCTTGTTGGCCAGACTCTACGCCGCCCGTGGCGTGCGTACTGAATCTGAGCTAGCGATGACATTGGCTGCTTTGCAGCCAGCCGGTAGCCTTCATGGCCTAGCAGCGGCCATAGAATTATTGGTGCAAGCGCTGCAGGAGCAATGGCGCATTCTCGTGGTCGGTGATTTTGATGCCGATGGCGCCACGAGCACGGCGCTAGCGTTACGCGCTTTGCGTGCTATGGGTGCGCAGCAGGTCGACTACCTCGTTCCGAATCGCTTTACCTATGGCTATGGCCTCACGCCCGGCATTGTTGCGCTAGCGCTGAGCGAGAAGCAGCCGCAGCTTATCATCACGGTCGATAACGGCATTGCCAGCCATGACGGTGTGGCGGCAGCACAGGCGGCGGGCGTGCGCGTACTCATTACTGACCATCACTTGCCAGGCGACACACTGCCGCCGGCCGATGCCATCGTGAATCCCAACCAAACCGGTTGCGACTTTCCCAGTAAAGCTCTGGCCGGCGTTGGCGTAGTGTTTTACGTGCTCTCAAGCCTGCGAACGCGTTTACGTGGTGATGGTTGGTTTGCCGCGAAAGGCATCGCAGAGCCCAATATGGCCAACTACTTGGACCTCGTGGCTTTAGGCACGGTAGCTGATGTGGTAGCGCTCGATGCCAATAATCGTCGCCTCGTGCAACAAGGTTTGGCACGTATTCGAGCTGGACGTTGTTGTCCTGGTATTACTGCTTTGCTGCGCGTGGCCGAGCGCGATATTGCAAGCTTAGTAGCTAGCGATCTTGGCTTTGTCGTAGCTCCGCGCCTCAATGCAGCAGGCCGTCTAGATGATATGCGTGAGGGCATCGAGTGCTTACTTTGCGATGATCCTGCTGAAGCCAAACGCATGGCGGAAGACCTCGATGCATTGAACCTAGAGCGACGTGAGATCGAAGCCGGCATGCAAAATGAAGCCATGGTAGCGATGCGTGAGTTGACTATCAGTGAAGAAAACCTACCGCCCGGTTTGGTGCTTTACGACCGACACTGGCATCAAGGCGTGATTGGCTTACTGGCAGGACGCATTAAAGAGCGCTTTCATCGGCCAACGGTTGCTTTTGCGCCAGCGCAAGCACCTGCTTACGGCGAGATGCCCAGCGAATTGAAGGGTTCTGCACGCTCCATTCCCGGCGTGCATATTCGTGATGTGCTTGATGCCATGGCAACGAAAAACCCCGGCCTCATCACACGTTTTGGTGGCCATGCCATGGCAGCGGGCATGAGCCTGCCCAGCACGCAGCTAGCGGCATTTCGTCTGGCTTTCGAAGAAACTTTGCGCGAATGGGTGCCGCCTGAAGCTTATGATGCCGTCTTGCTGACCGATGGCGAACTCAGTGCTTCTGAGCTTAACGAGCAAACGGCGTATCTGATCCGTGATGCTGGCCCGTGGGGACAGGCGTTCCCTGAGCCGTTATTTGAGGGCGAGTTTTTGTGCCTGGGTCAGCGCTTACTCAAAGACAAGCACATCAAATTTAGCCTCTGCCATCCGCAGAGCAATCGCGTGATTGATGGCATTGCTTTTGGCGTTGATAGAGCGCTTTGGCCCAATCTAAAGTGCGAACGAATCCGTGTGGCTTATCGTTTAGATATCAATCGTTTTCGCGGCATGGAGACGCTGCAACTGCGCATCGAGGCGATGCAGGCGCTGTAAGCTTGCTTGGCAAAGTGGCTTTACGTTGAGCTAAAGCGCAGGCAGCGCGCACGCGCATTTTTCGCTACAATACCGCGCTTTACACGACGGCCTGTTTAGCATCATGGAAATTAACCCCTACGTCCTCCGCATTAAAGACCTCACCGAGCGCACCGAGTCGCTCCGGGGGTATCTTTGACTATGACCTCAAGCAAGAACGCTTAGAGGAAGTCACCCGCGAACTTGAAGATCCCACGCTTTGGGATGATCCTGAAAAAGCCCAAGCCATTGGCAAAGAGCGCAGCACGCTCGAAGGCGTGGTGCTGACCATTGATCAGCTCACGAGCGGTTTAGTCGATGCAAAAGACTTGCTAGATCTGGCCGTGGAAGAGGACGATGAAGACACGCTTGGCGATGTCGCCAGTGAGTTAAACGCGCTTGATAAGCTCGTCAGTGACCTTGAGTTTCGTCGTATGTTTGCCGGCGAAATGGATCCCAATAACTGCTTTATCGATATCCAATCGGGCTCCGGTGGTACGGAGGCACAAGACTGGGCGAGTATGCTCATGCGCATGTTCTTGCGCTGGGCCGATCGCCATGACTTTAAAACGGAAGTCATGGAAGTCTCTGATGGTGAGGTAGCCGGCATTAAGTCTTGCACCATTCGTGTTGAAGGCGAATATGCTTTTGGCTGGCTGCGAACTGAAACTGGGGTGCATCGCCTCGTGCGCAAATCACCCTTTGATTCGGGCAATCGCCGCCATACGTCATTTTCGGCGGTGTTTATTTCGCCAGAAATTGATGACGACATTGAAATCGACATCAATCCATCGGATGTGCGAACTGACACTTACCGTGCCAGCGGCGCTGGCGGACAGCACATCAACAAAACGGACTCTGCTGTGCGTTTAACCCACGAGCCGACCGGTACGGTGGTGGCGTGTCAGAACGAACGCTCGCAGCACGCCAACCGCGACCGCGCATGGAAAATGTTACGCGCCAGACTCTATGAGTTAGAAGTGATGAAGCGTAATCAAGCGAAGCAAGCGCTTGAAGACACGAAATCTGATATTGGCTGGGGGCATCAGATTCGCTCCTATGTGCTGGATCAATCGCGTGTCAAAGACCTGCGCAGCAATATTGAAAGCTCTAATCCGAACGCCGTGCTTGATGGCGATATCGACGAATTCATCCAAGCCTCATTAAAAATGGGCCTGTAAGCGGACGCCACCATGACAGATAAATCAGTAGACAACGCCCAAGCACCAGAAGACATCAACAAACTCATGGCTGAGCGCAAGCAAAAGCTTGCCGCCTTGCGCGAAGCTGGACCGGTATTTCCCAATGATTTTCGCCGTGATGCGGTGAGTAGCGATCTGCATAAGCGCTTTGATGAGCATACAAAGGAAGCGCTAGAGGCTGAGAAGCATACTTTTTCAGTCGCCGGCCGCATGATGCTCAAGCGTGTGATGGGCAAGGCTAGCTTTGCTACGTTGCAAGATATGGGTGGGCGCATTCAACTCTATGTGCAGCGAGATAGTATCGGTGCTGATGTTTACGCAGGCTTTAAGCAGTCTGACTTAGGCGATATTTTTGGCGCTACAGGTTATGTGTTTAAAACCAACACCGGTGAGCTGTCGTTGCATGTCACGGAGTTGCGCTTACTCACCAAGGGCCTGCGTCCTTTGCCCGATAAATTCCACGGCATGGCTGATATGGAAATGAAATATCGCCAGCGCTATGTCGATTTGATCGTTAGCGAAGACACGCGCCGTACCTTCCGCATTCGCTCGCAAGTAGTCGATGGCATCCGCCGCTTTATGGCTGCTCGCGACTTCATGGAAGTGGAAACACCGATGATGCATGTCATCCCCGGTGGTGCCGCCGCGAAACCGTTTAACACGCATCACAATGCACTCGATATGCCGTTGTTTCTGCGTATCGCGCCTGAGCTGTATTTGAAGCGCCTAGTTGTTGGCGGTTTCGAGCGCGTGTTTGAAATCAACCGCAACTTCCGCAATGAAGGTGTGTCGACGCGTCACAACCCTGAATTCACCATGATCGAGTTCTATCAGGCCTATGCCGATTACAACGATCTCATGGACCTCACTGAAGATATGCTGCGCACCCTCGCTACCGATATTTTGGGTAGCACCGATGTGACATATCAGGGTGAAGTCTTTGACTTCGGCGGCAAGTTTGATCGTTTATCGATGGTCGACTCCATCCTGAAATACAACCCGCATTTAACCCGTGAGCAGCTTTGGGATTATGACCAAGCAGCTGAGATCGTTCGCTCACAACTGAAAATGGAAGTGAAATCGATCTGGGGTGTTGGCAAATTGCATACGCTGATTTTCGAAGAGACCGTGGAGACGCAGCTGCGCCAGCCCACCTTCATCACTGAGTATCCGGCCGAAGTTTCACCTTTGGCCCGCCGCAATAATGACAACGAGTTCATTACCGATCGTTTTGAGTTCTTTATAGGCGGCCGTGAAATCGCCAATGGTTTCTCTGAGCTTAATGACGCCGAAGATCAGGCTGAACGCTTTATGCAACAGGTGCGTGAGAAAGAAGCAGGTGATGATGAAGCTATGCACTACGATGCCGACTTCATTCGTGCGCTGGAGTACGGCATGCCGCCAACCGCGGGTGAGGGTATCGGCATCGACCGCCTGGTGATGCTGCTGACCAACTCGCCTTCGATCCGCGACGTGATCCTCTTCCCGCACATGCGTCCGGAACTCTGATCCACTGAGCGTCGACCGACCCGCAGTGTGCCGGCCTCGGCCGCTGCGGGTATAACCTCAAGGGTACGGGTGATCCGTGAAGAACAGCCGTAACAACCTGGACGAGTATCAGACCATCGTGCGCGGGCTGTCCGACCGCATCGTCGAGGCGCAGACGCCAGTGCGCGTACTGGACGCGGTGAAGTGGGACGAGAATACCCGCCAGGGTTTTTTCGCCGCCAAGGGCCGCGAGCTGCCGAAGATCGATCGCGGCTACTACGAGGGCCGGCCACTGGCCTTCGATTCCAGCGCCAAGAAGCAGGAATTCCAGGAAATCGAGCGCGACATCACCCGTCAGCTCGGCCAGTTCA
>CAXIBK010000021.1:0-19362 GCA_964022225.1 uncultured Paraperlucidibaca sp. | reverse complement strand
AAATGAAACAGAAGCGAGCAACGCTGCTATGCGGTACGCGAGCTCAGAAGTATCTGCTCGCGTAACCAGCATGGCTTAGTACAGGCGTTTAACTTTTACGGCTTCGCGCTGTACTTTTTTGGCGTGACGCTTAACGGCGGCAGCGGCTTTGCGCTTGCGCTCTTGCGTGGGCTTCTCGTAGAAGTCACGTTTGCGAACATCGGCTAACACACCGGCTTTTTCGCATGAACGCATGAAGCGACGCAGTGCGACGTCAAACGGTTCGCCTTCTTTTACTTTAACGTTGGGCATGAATTGCTCACCTGTTACCAATTACGGAACGCCATCGGGGGCGTGGGGCGCGGATTTTAGCCAGATTCATCTGGAATGGCAAACACCCTGTGTGGAGCGCTACACTTCGCGCCTGAAAAACGGAGAGAAATGGCATGCGCGTGCTAGGTATTGAGACCTCGTGTGATGAAACAGGCGTCGCTATTTATGACGATGCGCCGGGGGTAGGGCTATTGGCGCATCGCCTGCATAGCCAAATTGAGATGCATAAAGACTATGGCGGCGTGGTACCTGAGCTAGCCTCGCGCGATCATATTCGCCGCCTCGTGCCCTTAGTGCGCGGCATGATGGCTGAGGCTGACATCAGCGCCGATAGTATCGATGGTATTGCCTACACCTCCGGCCCAGGCCTTGCTGGCGCGCTATTAACGGGTGCGCTCATGGCGCGCTCGCTGGCCTATGCGTGGGGAGTGCCTGCCGTCGGCGTGCATCATATGGAAGGGCACTTGCTGGCGCCGCTATTGGAGCCTGAGCCGCCTGAGTTTCCCTTTGTCGCCTTGTTGGTTTCCGGTGGTCATACTCAGCTCATGCGCGTCGATGGCATTGGTCGCTATAAGCTGCTCGGTGAATCCATCGATGACGCAGCCGGCGAGGCCTTCGATAAAGTCGCTAAAATGCTCGGACTGGATTATCCCGGTGGACCCAATGTGGCGCGTATGGCACTAAGTGGTCGCGATGACGCCTTTAAATTTCCACGCCCCATGCTCGACCGCCCAGGTTTGGATTTTTCGTTTAGTGGTCTCAAAACTGCTGTGTTAACAGCGCGCAATCAAACCGAGGATTCGCCAACGAAGATTGCTGATATTTGTGCCAGTTTTGAGGCGGCTGCCGTTGATACCTTAATTCGCAAATGTTTGCGTGCCTTAAAGCAGACTGGCTTGAAGCGTTTGGTGCTCGCCGGCGGCGTGAGTGCTAATAAGCGCCTTCGTCATGATTTGGCGCTAGCCTTAAAACCTATCGGTGGCCATGCTTTTTATCCGGCGCCGGCATTTTGTACCGATAACGGCGCGATGATTGCCTTTGCAGGCGCGCAGCGTTTGCGTGCGGGTGAGCGTCAAGACTTAACGGTTAATGTGCGTGCGCGATGGCCGATGACTGAGCTTGCGGCTATTTAAAGCGCCGTTCCGTGCCCTCGATGAGTGCCTTCATATTGGTTTTGTGGCGCGCCAATAGCAGCAAACTCATGCCGACCACGCCCAGCATAGCATCAGGCAGTAAAAACTGGGTGAGGAAGGGGGCGGCGATAAAACCAGCGATGGCGCCAAGTGAGGAGTACCGCGTGAGCGCAAACGCTGCAATCCAAAGTGCGATCACGCTACCGCCAATAAGTGGTGATAGCGCGAGTAAAACGCCGAGTGCAGTAGCCACACCTTTGCCGCCTTCGAAGCGAAAAAATATCGGATATAAATGTCCCATAAAGGCAGCGAAGCCAACGGCGCTAACGAGCATCACATCAAGCCCGTAATAGCGCGCAGCAAGTACAGGCAGCAGGCCTTTTAGCATGTCGCCGAGCAAGGTTAGGATCGCCGCTTTTTTACCGCCGAGACGTAGCACATTGGTGGTGCCGGGGTTGCGTGAGCCATCGGTACGCGGGTCGGGCAGGCCCATCACGCGACAAACAATGATCGCGGCCGAAACAGAGCCGGCGAGATAGGCTAGAATCAGCGCCGCAATCGCAACAAAGTCGGCAATAGATTCAGGGCTCATAGTCGCTCCAACTTGGGGTGTGTGGCTCGCATCTTAGCAAAGAAATCAGGCGCGAAACGGGGCAACATATGGACATTGTATACATTCGAGATTTCAAAATTGAGACGGTCATTGGCATGTTTCAGTGGGAGCGCCGCATTCAGCAAACGCTGAGTCTGGACCTGGAGATGGCCTGGGATATTCGCCCAGCTGCAGCTACCGATACAATTGCTGAAGCGCTAGATTATCGTGCGGTGTCGGAGCGACTGAAATCGCATGTGGAGCAAGCGCATTATCAGTTGGTTGAAACCCTGGCTGAGTCGATTTGGCAGATTTTGCGCGAAGAGTTTTCGGTGCCGTGGTGCCGGCTGCGTGTGAGTAAGCCGGGCGCTGTTCGTGGTGCAAAAGACGTTGGTGTCTTGATTGAGCGTGGTGTGAAGCTGGGACAGTAAGATGGGGGCGTTTGTTGCGGAACGAACGCTAGGCGTTGTCGGTGATCTCAGCCCCAGACCGTACGGCCGCCATCGACAGCGATAATCTGACCATTAATGTAGCTAGTACCAGTAATTAAAAACACCACCGCTTCAGCAATCGCCTCAACGCCGCCAACTCGCCCCATGGGCACGGTACGCAAGATTTCAGTCTTCATTGCCTCGCTCATTTCGCCGCTACCTTCGGGCCAGGCAATTGCGCCTGGCGATACACCATTAACACGAATAGCAGGTGCCAGCTCCTTTGCTAGTGCCCGAGTCATGGCCGCGTTGGCGGCTTTCGCCATGCAGTAAAGGCTGTGATCTTGTAGCGGATAGTCCGAGTGAATATCAATGATATTGACGATGGCGCCAGCGCCACGTGCTGCCAATGCAGGCCGTAGCGCTTGGCTTAGGAAATACGGAGCGCGCGCATTGCTGGCGAAAAGAAGGTCCCAGTCATGCTGCGTGGCACTGATAAAAGGTGTGGGATAGAAGCTGGAGGCGTTGTTCACCAATGCATCGAGTCGCCCCCAATGTGACTGTGCTTGTTCGGCTAATGTGGTAATTGCATTAGCATCGGCAAGATCGGCAACCAAATAATGCGCTGAGTCTGAACGCTGTGCATTTAGCTGTTGGCACAGGCTTTCGGCATCGGCCTCGCTATGATGACAATGTACCAATACGCGCCAACCTAAAGTGTGCAGCTGTTCGGTAATGGCTGCGCCAACTCGCTTTGCAGCACCTGTGATTAGCGCAACGGGAGCGTCAGAATTATTCATGCTTTGCCTGCCAACTCGCCTTGAATTCAGTCAGTCTTTCTAATCGTATGGACGCAATGACGCTTGCCATTTCCGCGCCACGATAACCTTGCGCAACAAGCGCGGCATTGTCGATATGACAGGCTGCCGCAGCACCTAACCAAAAGTCACGCTGCCAATATGGACGATCTGCCAAGCCCGTGCGCCCGCGTGCATCGGCCTCGCAGGCATTAAGAAACTCATTTAGGCGCTCGTGCCGGCGCCATGCATCCACGCGCTGTAAACGATCAAGTAAAACTTCTGGCGAGTGCGTATTGGCGCGATGGCAATCGAGGTGAAACTCGCCAACGATGCGAGCTAAAGCCTGATGTTGTGCCGGCACTTTGAGGCGAGCGCAGAGCGCATCGATCAATGGCAGGCCGCGAGCCTCATGACCAGTATGGCTTGGTAAAACAGGATCGGGCGTTAGGGCTTTGCCAAGGTCATGCACGAGTACGGCAAATCTGACAGCGCTCGAGGTTTGCAAACGTGCGGCTTGCGCCAAGGCCATTAGTGTATGCACGCCAGTGTCTATTTCGGGGTGATAATCCGCGCGCTGGGGCACACCAAAGAGCGCATCCACCTCGGGGAAGCATATCTTTAGCGCGCCACAATCGCGCAGCACCTGAAAGTAAATCTGTGGCGCATCGCTCATGAGTGCGCGCTCGGTTTCCTGCCACATGCGCTCGGGCGTTAGCAACGCTAGCTCTCCCGAATCGGTCAGTCTACGCATCAGGGCTAAGGTGTCATTGGCAACGCGAAAGCCTAAGTGATGAAAGCGTGCGGCAAATCGTGCCACGCGCAACACGCGCAATGGGTCTTCGGCAAATGCCGGAGAGACGTGCCGCAGCAGTCGGTCGGTTAGGTCTTGTTGGCCGCCGTAAGGGTCGATCAGTGTGCCATCGTCGGCTTTGGCCATGGCATTGATGGTCAGGTCGCGGCGCTCAAGGTCGGCTTCCAAGCTCACATCGGGATGAAAGTCGCAAATAAAACCGCGATAGCCCGCCCCCTGTTTGCGCTCGGTGCGCGCCAAAGCATATTCGGCCTGGGTAATGGGATGCAAAAACACCGGAAACTCATGGCCCACTTGGCGATAGCCTTGGTTGGTTAGCCATTCCGGCGTGGCACCCACCACGACATAATCGATGTCATGAACCTGCAGGCCAAGCAGCTCATCACGCACGGCACCGCCTACGCGATAAATCTGTGGGCTCATGTCAGCCCCGCTGTGCTGGTCGTGCGCTCACCGGTCTCTAAACAGAAGGCGGTGAGGTATTTACCCCAGATGCAGCCGCTATCGAGTGCTATTGCATGGGCTTGATTCGTGATGCAGTCGAGCGCTGCCCAATGGCCGAAAAAGACGCGCTGGCCAGCTAGGCGCTGAGTCGGCCAATCAAACCATGCCTTAAAGCCCTTGGGCAGATCGCTATTGCCCGTTTTGTGCTGAAAATCTAACTGGCCATCGGCGTTGATTAAGCGCATGCGGGTGAAATGATTGGTAATGACGCGCAGGCGATCGGCACCAGCTAAATTAGTGTGCCACGCGCGTGGTTCGTTGCCGTACATAGTGGAGAAAAACTCAGTGGCATGTTTGCTGCGTAGCGCAGTCTCAACCTCAGAGGCGAACACGCGTGCCTGCTCAACACTCCAGTTTGGTGGTAAGCCGGCATGAGTTAGCACATCGCCTGTTGGCAGCGTGATTAGCAGCGGCTGTTGCTGTAGCCAATGCATGAGTACGGCGGCATCGGGCGCGTCTAAAATTGGCTGTGTGAGATCTTTGGGCTTCACGCGGGCATGCCCATGATAAGCGGCTAATAAGTGCAGGTCGTGATTGCCAAGCACGGTGCTGGCCGCGGCTCCTAACTGTTTAATGAGCCGCAACGTGCCCAGAGAGTCTGGGCCGCGTGCGACCAAGTCGCCTGCAAAAAACAGATGATCGGTCGCTGGGTCAAAGGCGATGCGCGCTAATAAGTCCTCGAGCGCTGCTCGACAACCTTGCACATCACCAATGAGAAAGTGGCGCATCAGTTCAGTACGCGGGGGACGGCCAACGTAAAGGCAGGAATTGGCGACTCAAAGCGTTCGCCCACCTCATCGAGCATGCCATACGAGCCGTGCATGCTGCCTACTGGTGTTTCCAGCACAGTACCGCTGGTGTATTCGAAAAATTCGCCAGGGGCTAAAACGGGCTGCTCGCCGATGACGCCATCGCCGCGAATTTCCTGCACGCTGGCTTCGCTATTGGTGATGATCCAGTGCCGTGTTAGTAGGCGCACAGTACGCGTGCCTTCGTTTTTAATATGAATGTGATAGGCAAACACGTAGCGCTGATCACTTGGACTCGATGGCTCTGCGAGGTATTCGCTGCGCACCGTGACGCGGATGCCGCGTTCGTCGGTGGCTTGCACTGACTGGCTCATGTGGGATCGTCCAAAAGGGCGTGAGTAATGGCTACATAGTCTGCCACTGACAGGGTTTCAGGGCGAGCGCTTAAGTTTACGCCGGCCTTCTCTAAAGCACTTGCAGGGTATTTGCCTAAGGCATTACGCAGTGTTTTTCGACGCATGGTAAATGCGGTGCCAACGACTTCGCCGAGCAGTTTTTCATCACGGCAAGGGTGTGGCAGCACGGCATGGGGTGTGAGCCGAATGATGGCCGACATCACTTTTGGCGGCGGGTTAAAGGCTTCTGGTGGCACATCAAATAGCCATTCAGGCAAGCAGCGATATTGCGTCATGACACTCAGTCGGCCATAGGCGTTATCACCGGGGCCGGCACAGAGCCGGTCTATCACCTCTTTCTGCAGCATAAACGTCATATCGATGATGAGTTCGCTATGGCTGAGTAAATGAAAAATCAGCGGCGTGGAGATGTTATAGGGCAGGTTACCAATGACACGAATCGGCGTCTCGGCACTCGCCAAGGTGCTGAAATCGAACTTCAGTGCATCGCCTTCATGAATAATTAACTCACCTAAGCCTTCCAGCGTTTTAGGTAAACGAGCAGCCAAGTCACGATCGAGTTCGATGACGTGAAGGCGCTTAATGGCGGGTAGTAAAAACTTCGTCAAAGCCGCGAGGCCTGGGCCAATTTCAACCGCTGATTGGCCGGGAATCGGTGCGAAGCTGGCAACAATTTGCGAAATCACGCGCTCATCATGGAGAAAGTTTTGGCCAAAGCGTTTGCGCGCAACATGGCCCTCAACAGCTTTTCCTGACGGGCGGCGCTTTGGGCGGGGTGAGTTCATACGAGTAAATCCTGTGTGCCCACTAACGAGCGGCTAGCGTTGAGCATGGCAAGTGCTTCATGGATGGCGGCTTTCAAGCTGCCGGCATTGGCGAGACCGGTGCCGGCGAGTGTGAGTGCTGTGCCGTGATCAACTGAGGTGCGAATAATTGGTAGGCCTAGCGTGATGTTTACGGCATTGCCGAAGCCGGCGTGTTTTAGCACCGGCAAACCTTGGTCATGATACATCGCCAAGACAGCATCGGCCTGCTGCAAATGCTGTGGCGTAAACAGTGTATCGGCGGGCAGCGGGCCGATGAGGTTTAAACCTTCTTCGCGTAAAGCCGCGAGTGTGGGCTCAATAACTTCAATTTCTTCGCGGCCCAAATGCCCACCTTCGCCGGCGTGCGGATTCAGGCCAGTGACATAGATTCGTGGCTGAGCAATACCAAATTTATCGCGTAAATCGGCGTGCAAAATTCGCAACACCTGTTTCAGGCGTGTCGGCGTGATGGCATTGGCCACATCACGCAAGGGTAAGTGCGTCGTAGCCAGTGCTACGCGCAAGCCGGGGCAGGTCAGCATCATCACCACGCGCTCAACGCCACAACGCGCTTGCAGAAATTCGGTGTGGCCGCTGAAGGCAATGCCAGCGTCGTTAATCACGGCTTTATGCAGCGGCGCAGTCACCACGGCATCGAAGTCGCCAGCCAAGCAGCCATCACAGGCGCGCGTGAGGGAGGTCAAGACAGCGGGCACTAACGCCGTATTGAGTTGGCCGGGCTGCTCAAACTCGGGCAATGGCGTCTCATAAACCCATAAATGCCCTGGCCTATGCTCTGAAACTGGTGAGTTAGGCTGCCAAGCGCTACAGCTTAGCGGCAGCTTCAAGCGCTCCGCAGCGCGAAGCAGTAGAGCGCTATCGCTAATGGCAATGAGTTGCGCTGGCCACGACTCTTGGGCAATCTGCACAAGCAGGTCGGGGCCAATGCCAGCCGGTTCGCCGGGTGTTAGCGCTAAGCGTGAAATGATATGAGGGTGTGACATGCGAAGGTGCATCCCGTGCGTCGGTCATTCACGCCATTGTGCCATAGGCAACCTGAGAGGGGAGTGAATGCCGACGTCGGACGCTCTGCGCTGGAGGCCTACCGCAAAGGGCTGCAGTGCAGGTGTTATGGCCAGCAGAGGTGGCCTGATTAACGACTTGGCTATTGTTAGATGATTGCTCCGCGCCGCCAAGTAAAAATCCCGTAAAATCGGCGTAGTTATTTTACACACGCTTTTTATGCGGTCTTTCATGGAGAGCGTTATGTTGTCGTGGCAGCGTTTACGCCCATATGCCTTTGCCCTCAGCGTGTTGGCGGCGACTACCATGCTTGCATGGCTGCTGCAGCCCTATGTGTCGCTACCAAACCTCGTCTTACTCTTTGTTATGGCCGCGGTCATGGTGGCTTATTGGGGCGGGCGTGGTGCAGCGGTGTTGGCCTCGGTGTTAGGTGGTTTGGCGTATGCCGTGCTTTATGTGCCATGGGCGTTTTTGGATGTTGCGGAAACGGGGCAGTACGCCTTAACGCTATTTATTACCGTTGGTTTGAGTTGGTTTATTAGTCAGCTTACTACGCGCTGGAGAGACCAAGCATTGGTGGCTACTGAGCGGGCGCTCGAGCTAGACCGGCTGTATCGCTATACCCGTGAGCTAGAGACCGAGCGTCTGCGCAACTCGGTATTGAGCGCGTTGTCGCATGATTTGCGCACACCATTGGCAAGTTTGGTGGGGGCGAGCTCATCGCTAATGTCCGATGAAATCACCTTAGATGAGCCTGCTCAGCGTGAGCTTATTAGCCTTATTTATGATGAGTCGCGGCGCATGCAGGTGCTGGTGGAAAACTTGCTGGAGTTAGCGCGACTAGAGTCAGGTCCGGTAAAGCTGCAGCAAGATTGGCAGGCCTTGGAAGAGATATTAGGGGCTGCTTTGGCGGTATGGCGCCGTGCGTTGGCGCCCCGAGAAATTCGTGTAGAACTGCCGGATGACTTGCCATTGCTGCGTTTTGATCCGCGCTTATTGGAGCGTGTATTCGCCAACTTATTTGAAAACATTGGCAAATACACGCCAGAGCAGACGCTGGTCACTGTGCGCGCCAAGGTTCTGGCCGATGCTGTGACGTTGACCATTAGCGATAATGGCCCGGGCTTTAATGAAGACCCCAGCATGCTGTTTCAGAAGTTTTATCGTGGCGATAGTGTTGGGCATGCCCCAGGCGCGGGGCTGGGCCTTACGATTTGCCGCGCCATTATGGAAGCTCATGGAGGAAGCATTGTGGCGAGCAGTCGAGATCCGCAAGGCGCGCGGTTTACCTTGAGCTTGCCAACAAGTGCGCAACCCATGCTCGACTACGACGAGGCTACAGATGACGATGAGCTAATATTGCCAAGCGATAGTGCTCAAACAGCAGCTAATGCAGCGACCGAGGGTAAGGACTAAGCATGAGCGTTGATATTTTAGTGATTGAAGATGAGTCTAGCCTAGTGCGATTACTATCGACGGCGCTGACGGCTCAGGGTTACGTCGTCACTACCGCGATGTCGGGGAATGAAGCTTTGGCACGAGTGGCCGTAGATGATCCAGCACTAATTTTACTTGACCTTGGTCTACCCGATATCGATGGCCTTCAGTTATTACCACAGTTGAAGGAGCGTTGTGCGGCACAGGTAATTGTGGTGTCGGCACGCAGCCGCGAAGAGGAAAAAATTGCGGCGCTTGATGCGGGTGCTGAGGACTACTTAACCAAACCATTTGGTGTGGCTGAGCTTTTAGCGCGACTGCGTGTGGCGCAGCGGCGGCGGCTCGAAAGTACGCCCATTAGCCAGCAATACTCGGTGTCTGAATTGTTTATTGATTTGGCGCAGCGCCAAGTTACTCTAGCCGGCGAAGCAGTGAAACTAACGCCAAAAGAGTTTCAAATGTTGGCCATTTTGGCGCAATCAGCTGGACGAGTGGTGACGCATGCTCAGCTATTGCAGGCAGTGTGGGGACGTCATCATGGCGACGACACCCACTATCTGAGGATTTATTTGCGGCAACTACGACAAAAAGTTGAGGCTAATCCAAGCGAGCCCCGTTACTTGCTAACGGAGCCCGGTGTTGGTTATCGCTTAGCGGCAGAGTAGGACTTAGTTGCCGCCACGGAAGTCGACATAGGCTTCTGCGCGAAGCTCACGTAGCCATGCACCAAGTTCTTCGTCATAGGCGCGAGCAAAGAGAATCTGCTTAGCGCGATCGCGTAGAACAGTTTCGCGCATGTCTTTTTCACGCTCACCATCGACGCGCAAAATATGCCAACCAAAACTACTTTGGAATGGCGGGCTAATAGCGCCAATTGGTGTTTGTCCAATCATTCTGTCGAACTCAGGCACCATATCGCCGGGCGAAACCCAGCCCAGATCGCCGCCTTTTACTGCAGAGCCTGGATCTTGCGAGTTGATGCGCGCTAGCTCAGCAAAGTCGGCGCCATTTTTTAGTTTCTTGTACAGCACATTCATCACTTCACGAATATCATCGCTAGACTGTAAGTCGTTGGGACGCATAAGAATATGACGCACCTCACGCTGTTTAACGACTGTAGTCGGGACGGGTGGTGGTGGTGGCAGCAATGTGTCTGGGCTACGCAGTTCGCGACGGTCAAGCAGCCAAATTAAGTGCCAGCCGCGCGGCGAGCGAATCAATTCTGGCGCATCACCAGCGATCAAACGCTCTAGTGGTGCCTGCAGTAAGTCGGGCAGCTGAGCAGTGCTACGCCAGCCTAATGGCTCAATTGCAGCCTCAGGAGCTTTGCCTTTAAAGCTATCAATGGCCTGCTCAGGCGTCATGCCTTGCGCTTGTAATTGCAGAATTTGTTTGGCGAGGTCGGCTAAGCGCAGCTGCTCTTTTGCACTGGCGTTTTCCTCCACGGGTACTAGTACTTGCGTGACTAAATACTCCATGGTTGGCACTGCTACTGGTGCAGCAACTTCAGGCTTTTTATTGAGTTGGACATCGAGCTGACGATTTAGCTCAGCTCCGGCAGGCGTGGCCATAAACTGATTGATGTCTGCCTCTGTGATGTTGATTCGATCGTTCATGCGGCGTTGGCGCATGCGCTCGATGACTTGCTCGCGGGCAATGGCATTGCGCAAATATTCAAACGAAGTGCCCGGCGTGCTGTCGAGCTTGGCGCGAAATGCATCAAGGCTTAAGCCATTTTGATTGGCTAAATTTGCCAGCGCGGCATTCACGGTATTGTCATCAGGCCGAATGTTGTTGCGGCTAGCGAGTTGTAGCTGCAAGTTTTCCATAATCAGCTGCTCGCGAGCGGCACCAAATAGCTGCGCATCGTCTGGCACTTGAGCGCCGCGCTGCTGCGCTTGAAAGCGCAGGTCGCCCATGCGCGCTTCAATATCAGATTTCAAAATCACGCCATCATTGACGATGACGGCGACTTGATCGACCGCTGTCGCCGCGTGCGATACGCCAGTTAGCAGTGTCGTTAAGCAGGTGAGTGCCAGCAGATAGCGCCGCATTAAAAGCCTTCCTTTTTGTGATCAAGTTGGTTGTAGCCGAACACGTTTTTTTCAAACAAGGTGTCGACGTTAGTGCCGAATCCTGCCAAACCTTTCAGCACGATTTCAATAAAGATAGCCTCGCGGCTACGGTCAGATGTGGGGCTGTTATTGGCCGCCGCATCGGCAATAAAACTGCGTTTAAACAAGCGCACTTGCCAACAGCAAGCTTCGTAAGATACGCCAAAGAGGGCCTCTTGTGACTCTTTTTCCTTGATGTCGTAGTTCCATAAGCCAAGCACTTTCCAGTTCACGCCCAATGGTTGAACGAAGGATAGCTGAGTTTGGCTGACGGCTTTTTGGCCAATGCTTGGGTCGTCGCGGCGAAAGCGATAGCCGGCGTTGTAGAGGCGGTCGCCCGTTTTTGGCAAATAGCTAGCGCCAGCGCTGTATTGCGACAGGCGAGAACCCTCGGCGTCCATTAAGAAGTCAGCGAAGAAGCTGGTTTCTTCATTGGCGCGGAAAGTCATATTGCCGGCATAGCTGGATGCAGGGCTGGTATCGACTGCAATTGCGGGGTCTAAGCGCACTTCGCGATCACGCAAATAGACAATTTGGCCCAAAGACGCTTGCAGGCGTTCAAAACCATCGGCGTCGAGCCAGCGAGAAGTTAGGCCGACTGCAACTTGGTTGGCGTCATCGATGCGGTCTCCGCCGGAGAAGCGAGTGTCACGAAAGAGCTGATCGTAGCTAAATGTGGTCACGGCGCTGTCGAAGTTGGGTAGAGTGCTTTGGTCGCGGCTAGGTGCGTAGAGATAGTACAGGCGTGGTTCGAGCACTTGCGAGCTGCCGCTATCGCTAAAGCGTTCGAATATTAAGCCTGTGTCTAAACTCAGCGTCGGCACGGTTAGGCTAGTCTTTTCATTGCCAGTGACGCCATTGCCATCGAGCGCGTAGCTCAAATGGCTAAGCTTTGCTGCTGGACGTATATAGCCCCAAGGTTGCGAGTAATCGAAGCGGATCTCTGGATCTAAACGTAGGCGCGTGCCATTGACCTCGGGTGCACTGCCGTCATCGATATTGCGCTCAAAACGAGCGACTTCGGCGCGCATGCTACGTTGCCAGCCCGGTAGACGCTCACGCTCACTAGTGACTAGAAATTGCGGTACGCGCGAGTAGGGCTTATCGACATCTAAAAGATCTGGGTCGATGGTTTGGAAGCCTTGTGCTCGAGCGACGAAATGCCAGTCTGACGTGTCGTAAAATACTTCGCCTAAGCGCTCTTGATGCGTTTGATTGGCTAGGTTGAGGTCGGTGCCTAAATCGGTGAAATAGAAGTTATCCGAGACATAGTTCAGCGAGGTACGTGCGCGCCAGCCATTTTGCCAATCAGCGCGCTGATCTAGCGAGGCGGACTTGCGATCTTCGCCGGTTTTTTGATCGTCGGGCAAAATAGCCGCTTTTAGCTCGCCACTACCAAAGTCGCGTGTTAAGTACCGAGTTTCGGTCTCTAGCATGGCGCCGCGCGAGCTCAGCAGACGCGGTGTCACTGTGGCATCGAGCTGCGGTGCAATATTCAAATAAATCGGCACTGATAGGTCGAAGCCGCCATCGTTGGTGTTACCAAAGCGCGGGATCAGCAGGCCGGTTTGGCGGCGATCATCAATAGGAAAACGGAAATACGGCAAATACAGAATTGGCACATCTTGAATGCGCAATTTGGCGCTATAAACCTCGCCAATGCCGGTATTGGGGTTGAGCTCGATATCTTTTGCTTCGAATGACCAGACACGACTACCGGGTGCGCACGTGGTGTAAATGCCTCGGTCAATTAAGAGCGTGCCGTCGCTAAAGCGGCGCAGACGATCGGCGCGGCCGTGGGCATGCATGGCTTGCGAGACAAACTCACTGCTGAGTAATTGTCCGGCGCTGGTATTGATATTTACTACCGCTTGTTCGCCGGTGAGTAATACGCCAGGTTGGGCAATGCGCACATTGCCATCAAAGCGACCAAAGTTACGATCTTGCGTGATGCTGCCACTGTCGGCTTCGAGCAGGCGCCCGCCCTGAACAATGCGTACGCTGCCGCTGAGGTCGGCGCCGCCTTCATCGTTATAGCTTAATGAGTTGGCTAGGGCTTCGATGTCGGAGGTGTCTAAGTCGCCCAATGGTGTGCTCAATGGCACGGGCGTGGCCCATGCGCCTTGGCACGTGGCATCTAATGGCGGCTTGTCGGCATCGGGTAGTCGCGCGATTTGCGCAGAGGTCAGCCAGCCTAGACGAGAGCCGACTGTGTCGACACTGGCCAGGCCTTTAGTTGGCGTGGCGGCGACCGGAGCTAAGGCTGCTGGGGCGACGACAGGCTTAGGCTGAGCTACTTCAACACTTGTAGTAGGCGTAATACTTTGTGCGTCCACGATGGTGTTATCGGCTGATTTCGTGGGCTCAGTAGCTTTTTTTGGTTCAGCAATGGTAGGTGGGCTGGCCACACTACTAGAGCTCGGCTGGTTCACCGATTTCGGAGTAACCGGACTAGGCACGCTAGGCAATTGCATTAGCAAAGATGGCGGAAGTTTTGGCTTAGGTGCTTCGATAAATTCATCGTCGCGGTCAGCGGCGGCATAAACTGAGAGCCCTTCATTGGACTCGACGCCGTATGGTGCCGCAGATAAGCCGGCGCTAGGCAGCACTAAAAGTGCAGCAGCTAAAGGGGTTAGGCGGGCAAAAGCCACCTTTGCAGCAGTATTTACAAGTTTATTTGTCATGGCGCGCAAGCAGGGGTCGCATCAGGATTTAACGGATAATAGAATCATTGACCCCTGTTCAGCTAGGAAAATCCCGTAATGAGCTCAGATGTCCGCGCGCAACAGCTCGCGCAATGGCTGCATGCTTGGCATAAAGGCCAGCCGCAGTGGTCTTCCACCATGGGCCCATTAACGATGATTTCTGGCGATGCCAGCTTTCGCCGCTATTTCCGCCAAGCGTTTTCGCAGGGCAGTTTGATCGCGGTCGATGCTCCACCGGAAAAAGAAAACTGCCATCCCTTTGTGGCGATTGCCGGTGCGCTGCATGACCACGGTCTCTGTGTGCCACAAGTGCTGGCATGGTCATCATCGAAAGGATTTATGCTGCTCACCGATTTGGGCGATACGTTGTTAGGCTCTGAGCTTAGCGAAGCGTCGGTTAACACGCTGTATGGTGCCGCGATGACGGCATTGATTGATATGTTGGATTGCCCAGCGCCAACCAATTTTGCACTACCTAGCTATGACCGCGAGCGTTTACTAACAGAAATGCGTTTGCTCAGCGATTGGTTTATCCCGCAACTCCTGGGCGTAAGCTTAAGTGACGCCGATGCTGCAACACTTGAAGCACAGTTTGGCCTGATTGCCGATGCCATCGCTGAGCAGCCCACCGGCTTTGTCCATCGTGATTATCATTCGCGCAATCTCATGCTCACGCCTGAAGGTGAGCTTGGCATTATCGACTTTCAAGATGCGGTTATCGGTCCAATTACCTACGATCTGATGTCGCTATTGCGCGATGCTTATGTGGTTTGGCCGGCGGCAGATGTAGCTCGGTGGATCGCACAATTTCATCGCCAGCTGCAGCAGGCCGGCAAACTTGAGCGCCACATTAGCTTGAGTTTTTTTGCACGCTGGTGCGATTGGATTGCCGCGCAACGCCATATCAAAATCTTGGGTATTTTTGCTCGTCTAAGCTTGCGTGATGGCAAGCATGGCTATCTCAATGACATTCCTGTCGTCTATCGCTATGTGCTCGATGAGTTGGCGCCTTACGCTGAGCTGGCACCATTACGCGTCATTTTATTGCGGATATTGCCCGAGTATTTAGCGCGTAACCCGAGTGCTGCACCGATATTGGAGTCGTATTTGTGAAAGCGATGATTTTAGCTGCCGGCCTCGGCACGCGCATGCGGCCATTGACCGATGACACGCCGAAACCTTTGCTCAAGGTGGGTGGCAAGCCGCTCATCGTTTGGCATTTGGAGGCTTTACGTGCGGCAGGAGTAACACAAGTCGTCATTAATACTGCTTGGCTGGGCAAGAAGCTTGAGCAGGTTTTAGCAGATGGGCGCAGCTTCGGCGTGCGAATTCATTGGTCGCATGAGCCTGAAGGCAAACCGCTGGAGACCGCTGGCGGCATCGTTCAAGCGCTGAGCTTGATCGGTAACGACCCCTTCATTTTGGTCAATGGCGATATTTGGCTGCGCTATAACATGACGGCCTTGCGTAGGGTATTAGCCCCTGGCAAGCAGGCGCACTTAGTCTTAGTCGATAATCCTGAGCATAATTTAGCGGGAGATTTCGGCCTACAAGGCATCACATCAGACGCTCCCGTGGCTAAAGAGCAGGCGCTGTTAACGACTAAGTGTGAGCGCTCAGCCTTCACATATGCGGGCTTGGCCGTGTATTGTCCTAGTCTCTTCCAGGGCTTAAGCAAGGGGGTGCGGCCACTAGCCCCTTTGCTGCATGATGCCATTGCCGCCGGCCGCGCCAGCGGTGAGTATTTTCCTGGCCCTTGGGTCGATGTGGGCACTCCGCAGCGACTCGCCGACCTAGATGCGGCCATCCGCGCCCGCCAAATTTAATCTGCACGAGAGCGTTATGACTGAGTTTTTAATTGCACCATCCATCTTGTCTGCTGATTTTGCTCGTTTAGGTGCCGAAGTCGATGCTGTGCTTGAGGCAGGTGCCGATGTTGTGCATTTCGATGTGATGGACAATCACTATGTGCCGAACCTGACTATTGGCCCAATGGTCTGTAAAGCGCTGCGCAACTACGGCGTCACTGCGCCTATTGATGCGCATTTGATGGTGCGCCCGGTCGATCGTCTCATTGGTGACTTTATCGAGGCCGGTGCCAGCATCATCACCTTTCATCCTGAAGCCTCTGACCATATCGACCGCTCATTGGAGCTGATACGCTCAGGTGGCGCCAAGTGCGGGCTAGTGTTTAACCCGGGCACGCCGCTGCATTACCTCGACTATGTGATGGATAAAGTTGATGTGATTTTGCTGATGAGTGTGAACCCCGGCTTTGGTGGGCAGAAATTCATTCCCGGCACCTTGGCGAAGCTGCGCGAGGCACGCGCACGCATAGCTGCCTCAGGCCGTGATGTTCGTTTAGAGATTGATGGCGGCGTGAGCGCGAAAAATATTCGTGACATTGCCGAGGCTGGCGCTGATATGTTTGTCGCTGGTTCAGCGATCTTCAATACACCCAGTTATGCCGAAGCTATTGCGGCGATGCGTGCGGAGTTGGCGCAAGCAAAACGCTAGGGCAATCTGGTCGAAGTGCTTTCTAACAGCGGAGTGTGCGACATGGATGAACTGAAAAGCTGGTTTGGTGGACTACCGCAACTCATTATGTTTGATCTCGATGGCACGCTTGCTGATAGTGCTGCTGATATCACCACAGCGCTAAATCGCGCGCTTGACGATCTGGCCTTGCCGCCGGTTGCTGACGAAGTGGTGCGCAACGGCATTGGTCGTGGCGCTGCGCGCTTAATGGATGTCGCCTTGCAGCATGTGCGGCCTCAGCTCGATAACGCCATGCAGCGCCAAGTGGAAAACGAGCAGTTGCTGAACGCTTTTATGCACCGCTACGAAGATGCTGTGTGCGAATTCAGCACAGTGTATCCGGGCGTGCGCGAGTTTCTCGACGCGGCAAAAGTGCAGGGTATTAATATGGCCTGTATCACCAACAAACCGCTAAAGCCCGCCAATGCCCTGCTCGATGCGCTCGAGCTTAGCGAGTATTTCAGCGTGGTGTTAGGCGGCGACTCGTTAACGCACAAAAAGCCACACCCCGAACCGCTGCAACACACGCTGCGGCATTTCTCAGTAGCGCCCGACAAAGCTCTGATGATTGGTGACTCGCGCAATGACGTGGAGGCGGCGAAAGCGGCTGGCGTGCGTGTGCTAGCCTTGCCCTATGGCTATAATTATGGCGAAGCTATTGAAGCCAGTGAACCCGATCTCGTGGTTGCCACATTGGCCGACATGCTTTAATTTTCAAACATCTGTGATGGGCGCGACAGTGTGTCGCGCTATCCGCTGAATTTAGGTGTGCATGATGCGTTTGCTCAACTGTGTTGACTGCTTCTGCTGGCGATGGTGATTGCCTCGCTAACACGTTGTGCCGTCTGCATTTTTTGAGTGAAACCACATGAACGCTGAGACCTTTGCTGGGCTAGCTGCCCAAGGCTATAACCGCATCCCCGTGGTGCGCGAAATTCTCGCCGATCTTGATACCCCTCTGTCGTGTTACCTGAAAGTAGCGAACGCGCCCTATACCTATTTGTTTGAGTCAGTGCAGGGCGGTGAGCAATGGGGGCGCTACTCGATGATTGGTCTGCCGGCTCGGACGGTGCTGCGCATCAGCGGCCATCAGGTCGATATTCGCCGCGATGGTGTGATGCTTGAGCAGTTCAGTTGCGAAGACCCTCTGGCGTTTGTCGATGAGTTTCGCGAACGTTATCGCGTGCCTGAGCTTGAGCATTTGCCGCGCTTTTGCGGCGGTCTTGTCGGCTATTTTTCTTACGACACCGTGCGTTATGTCGAAAAGCGTTTGGCGGCTGTGGTTAAGACCGATCCCATCGGTACGCCAGATATTTTCTTTATGGTCTCCGATGAAGTCTTGGTATTCGACAACATCAAAGGCACAGTACTGTTGGTTGTCCATGCCGACCCTGCACAGACTGATGCGCTGGCGAAGGCTGAAAAGCGTATTGATGATTTGGTGGCGCTCCTGCGCCAGCCTATCGCTTCGCGTCCAGAAGATGCCTTTGTGCCTGGCCAGGTCACCGCAGAGGCCAATTTTGTCTCCAGCTTTCCTGAGGCCGACTTCAAGGCCGGCGTGAATCGCATCAAGGAGTATGTGTTGGCGGGCGATGTTATGCAGGTGGTGCCATCGCAGCGCTTAAGTGCGCCCTTTGTGCAGCCGCCGTTATCGTTATATCGCGCGTTGCGACATCTGAACCCATCGCCCTATATGTATTTTGTTCATTGCGACGATTTTCATATTGTCGGTTCCAGTCCTGAAATTTTGGCGCGCGTTGAGCATGGCCAAGTCTCGGTGCGCCCGATTGCCGGCACGCGCAAACGCGGTGCTACGCCAGAGCGCGATCGTGAGCTTGAAGTGGAATTATTGGCCGACCCGAAAGAGATTGCCGAGCATCTCATGCTCATCGATTTAGGCCGTAATGACGTTGGCCGCGTCGCACAAATCGGGCAAGTGCGTTTGACCGAAAAAATGAAGATCGAACGCTATTCACACGTCATGCATATCGTCTCCAATGTTGAGGCGACCTTACGTCCAGGTGTGACGGCACTCGATGTCCTGCGCGCTACGCTGCCTGCCGGCACCTTGTCGGGTGCGCCGAAAGTGCGCGCGATGGAAATTATCGATGAGCTTGAGCCGGTGAAACGCGGTATTTACGGTGGCGCAGTTGGTTATGTGGCTTGGAATGGTGCCATGGACACAGCAATTGCCATTCGTACGGCGGTGATTAAAAACGGTCAGATGCATGTGCAAGCAGGAGCAGGTGTGGTTGCCGACTCGGTGCCTGAGCTGGAGTGGATGGAAACCTTGAATAAAGCGCGTGCGCTCATGAAAGCCGCTGAGCTGGCATCGACCGGGTTTGGGAGCTAAGCCATGTTGCTGATGATCGATAATTACGATTCTTTCACTTACAACCTCGTGCAATATTTTGGCGAGCTAGGTGAAGAGGTGCGTGTCTTTCGCAATGATGAAATTTCGCTTGAGCAAATTGCTGAGCTGGCGCCATCGCGCTTGGTGATTTCGCCGGGTCCATGCACGCCAACGGAAGCGGGCATATCCATCGCGGCGATTGAGCGTTTTGCTGGGCAGATTCCCATCTTAGGTGTGTGCTTGGGTCATCAGAGCATCGGCCAGTTTTATGGCGGCGATGTGGTGCGCGCGCGGCAAGTCATGCACGGCAAAACTTCACCGGTCTATCACGCCAATCAAGGCGTATTTCGAGGGCTAAATAACCCGTTGGTGTCAACGCGTTACCACTCGCTTGTGGTGCGTGCCGAGACTTTGCCGGAATGCTTAGAGGTGACGGCGTGGACACAACATGCCGATGGCTCGCGTGATGAAATCATGGGCTTACGCCACAAAACTTTGGCCGTGGAAGGTGTGCAATTTCATCCTGAATCCATTCTCAGTGAGCAGGGTCACGCGTTGCTGAAAAACTTTCTTGAGCAGGTGCGATGAGCATGAATATCAAAGCTTCCTTAGGGCGTTTAGTCGAGCGCATCAATCTC
>CAXIBK010000020.1:0-19481 GCA_964022225.1 uncultured Paraperlucidibaca sp. | reverse complement strand
GTGTCATTCAAAATCTAGTGGGTAATGCCCTCCGCTATGCCGACCATGATGTGCGTGCGACACTGCGCCGTGATGGAGACCATATTGTTTTGTGGGTTGAGGATGATGGCCCCGGTATTCCGGAGGCACAACGAGAGCGTATTTTCGAGCCGTTTACTCGTCTCGATGACAGTCGTACGCGCAGCACCGGAGGCTATGGCTTAGGGCTATCGATTGTTAGTCGAATTGTGCATTGGTTTGAGGGCACGATTCATGTAGATCAGAGCCACCAACTAGGTGGTGCTAGGTTTATTATGCGTTGGCCGATTTCACCGAGTGGTAAGCAGAGCGCATTAACGTAACGCAACATAATGCCACAAACCTCATATCGTTTTTGCCTGATATTTCCCAGATTATTACGTCAACCGCAACGCGAATCACACGTTTAATCTCACAGGATGAAGACGACGGTGTGCAACAACGATGACTGTTTTTCAGGGCTCACATGATGTGGGCCCTTTTTTTGTAAGAAATTCCCTACAAAAAACTCTGTATTTCACGCCAAAATACTTTATTTTTTATCTAACCATTGTTGGGTATGCTTTATCTCATTGAATATAAAAAAGTAAATTGAAACCCACCATAGGTTGGATGTGTTCAACATATTGAATGCGCCTGTAAACCTACTACCATCAGCCTTGTTAGGACGCCGCTATAATGGATTATGCGAGCACAAGGATGGTGTGTAGGAAGTACGCATGATGTGAACTCCCAAGGTAGGGAACATGGATGTGGTCGAGCGAAGGAATGAGTCGGCCACAAAAAAGGAGCTATTTAGCTCCTTTTTTGTATTTAAATTTCACTATTAAGCTAAAAGCTTTAGCGCTCTAGTAAAGGCAACTTGTTCGGCTTGCCATCCCATTCTTTAGCATCAGCTGGGCGCTCACCTATCTCGGTGATATTTGGCCAAACCTGTGCGAGTTCGGCATTAATTTTGATAAATGCCTTTTGGCTTTCTGGCAGCTCATCTTCAGAGAAAATGGCGTTGGCAGGACATTCTGGTTCGCAGAGTGCGCAATCGATACACTCATCTGGGTGAATTACTAAAAAATTAGGGCCTTCATAGAAGCAGTCTACTGGGCACACTTCCACGCAGTCTTGATATTTGCACTTGATGCAGTTTTCGGTAACGACGAATGTCATGGTTAAGCAATCCCGGTGACTAATGACTAATGATGTCTAGTTTACTGTCGCAGCATCAGTGTGGCAATTGACTCATGCTGAGTAATTCTATCAGTAGCACTGATAGTGACGATGGCTACAGTTGTTTTTTCAATGCATAAATCAGTTCAAGTGCCTCGCGCGGGCTCAGGTTATCTGGATCGATCTGGCGTAGCGACAGCTCTACATCGCTAGGTTGGCGGGTGGCGAATAGGTCTGCTTGCGGATGTTCATTGCGCATGGCTGATTGGCGCGCTGTATTGCGCTGTGGTGATTCGGTAGCCGGTGTCTTGGGCTGTGCCGCTGGAGTCTCACTATAGCGCAGGCTGACACTTTGCGATTCGAGCAGAGCTAAGCGTTCACGCGCTCGGCTAATAACTTCTGCTGGTACCCCCGCGAGTTGTGCGACTTGCAGACCGTAGCTTTGGCTGGCGGGACCAGGTTTTACTGAATGTAAAAACACCACATGGCCATCATGCTCGGCAGCAGCTAGATGCACGTTGGCGACACCTTCAAGCAAATCAGGAAGTGCCGTGAGTTCAAAATAGTGCGTGGCAAACAAGCTTAAGGAGCGGCATTGTATAGCGAGGTATTCTGCTGCTGCCCAAGCTAGCGAGAGGCCATCGAAGGTGCTGGTGCCACGACCAATCTCATCCATGATGACTAGGCTGTGTGGCGTTGCGTTATGCAAAATAGTGGCGGCTTCGGTCATCTCGACCATGAAAGTGGAGCGACCGGAGGCAAGGTCATCTGATGAGCCAATACGCGTGAAGATGCGATCGACAGGGCCAATGCTGGCAGCGCTAGCGGGCACATGGCTGCCGATATGCGCTAGCAGCACAATGAGCGCAGTTTGCCGCATATAGGTGGATTTACCACCCATGTTCGGGCCAGTGACCACCAACATGCGCTGCTCGTTGTCGAGGCGCAGATCATTGGCGGTGAAGGGTTCGCTGAGTAAGCGCTCGACTACAGGGTGGCGGCCGGCTTCGATGTCTATGCCGGGCTCGTCAAGTAGTGTTGGCTTGACCCAGTTCAGCGTGTCGGCACGCTCAGCGAGGCAGACAAGTGCATCTAACTCGGCCAGCGATTCACAGAGCGCTTGTAGCGGAGTGAGTTCGAAGATGATGGCATCGAGCAAGTCTTCAAACAGCTGCTTCTCGCGTGCTAAAGCTCTAGCCGATGCCGACAGCGCTTTATCTTCGAAGGCTTTGAGTTCGGGCGTGATGTAGCGCTCTACATTTTTCAGCGTTTGGCGGCGAATGAAATGTGCTGGCGCTTGCTCTGCGTGTAGCCGAGAGAGCTCGAAGTAATAGCCACTGACGCGGTTATAGCCAATTTTTAGTGCGGCAATGCCAGAGGCTTCACGCTCTTTTGCTTCTAGCGCGAGCAGGTAATCGCCGGCGTTTGTGCTTAAGCCGCGCAGCTCATCGAGGTCAGCATCGAAGCCATCGGCGATAACGCCGCCATCGCGCAAAACGGCTGGAGGCGCTTCAACCACGGCGCGTTGTAAGAGATCTGCCAGCGCGGGTTGTGGTGCGATGTTGCCGGCGAGTGCTTGTAGGCGTGTGGATTGGCGGGTGCTAAGCCATTGCGCAAAATCTGGGATGAGTGCGAGCAAATCACGCAGACGTGCAAGATCACGAGGGCGGGCGCTGCGCAATGCCACGCGCGAAAGTACGCGCTCGCCATCGCCCATATCAGCCAGCGTATGGCTGAGTTCATCCCAGGCATGGTCAGCGATGAGCTCATCGATGGCTTGTTGGCGCCAGAGCAGAATTTCACGTACGCGAATAGGTTGATGCAGCCAGCGCCGCAGCAAGCGGCTGCCCATAGCCGAGCGGGTTTGGTCGAGAATGCCGGCCAAGGTGCTGCGCGTGTCGCCCGCGAGGGTATGGGTGATTTCGAGATTGCGCCGTGTGGCGGCATCGAGTTGCAGCGTATCTTTGGCGTTATCGATTTGGATGCCACGCAAATGCGGCAGGGCATTGCGCTGGGTTTCTCGAGCATAGACTAACAAGGCGCCGGCGGCGGCAATGGCGCTAGGCATTGCCTCGCAGCCAAAGCCCTGCAGGTCATGCACGCCAAACTGTTGGCAGAGCTGACGATGACCGCTGTCACGGTCGAAGTGCCATGGCAGGCGTCCGCGGAGGCCTCGCTGGCCATCGAGCTGGGCGCGCCAAGACACATCTTCTGGGTAGAGTAATTCAGCTGGCTGAATGCGTGCGAGCTCGCCGAGTACGTCATCTAGGTTGCTGAGCTCTTGCACATTGAAGCGGCCGCTAGACATGTCTAAATAGGCCAAGCCCCAGCGCTCATTGAGGCAGACTAGTGCGGCGAGCAGTGTGTCGCGGCGCTCATCCAAAAAGGCGTCATCGCTCACGGTGCCAGGCGTGACCACGCGCGCGACTTGGCGCTCCATTGGGCCTTTTTGTGCGCCGGCTTCGCCGACTTGCTCGCAAACTACTACTGATTCGCCGTGGCGAATGAGGCGGGCGATATAGTTTTCGGCGGCATGGTATGGAATGCCGGCCATGGCAATAGGTGCGCCAGCGGATTTCCCGCGTGCCGTTAGCGTGATGTCGAGCAGGCGTGCGGCTTTTTTGGCGTCATCGAAAAACAGCTCGTAAAAATCGCCCATGCGATAGAACACCAGCTCATTGGGGTGTTCGGCTTTGATGCGCAAATATTGTTGCATCATAGGGGTGTGTTGGGCGTTATCGCTGCTCATAGATGAAACAAGCCTAGTGTTTGCTGGCCGCAAGCTAAATCTGCGTGGCCGATGAGTGAGGGCTGGGAGGATAGCAAACCCAGCCATCAGGCACTAATGCTATGGCAGTTGATTCAAGCGCTGGGTCGCATCTTCAGCGATTTGTTGAAAGCGTTCGGCGGCGCTGCACAGTGTGGAGATTTGGCTGCAGGACTGGCCGCAGTACAGCGCCATATCGTCGAGCTTGCCAGTGGCGTCAACGAGCGGCGAGTCGGTGGAAAAAATATACACCGGCTGACCATCTTGGTGGCCAATTATCAGGTCGCGATCGGCACTGTTGTATTCGCCACGAGTCGCGGCGTTGGCCAGCACGCGTACGGGCGCGGCCTCATGCCAGTTGCGCGCAAAAAGCGTGGTGTAAATGGTTTCATCGGCTTCGGCCGCCAACACACGTTGTTTGTGATGCAGGTGAGCATTGGCCTCGTGCGTGGCTAGGAAGGCTGTGCCTAAGCTCACGCCTTGAGCGCCGAGCATCATCGCCGCCGCCATAGCTTGACCGCTAGCAATACCGCCAGAGGCCACCACCGGCACATCACAGTGCTGAATAATTTGCGGCAATAAGGAGAGTGTTGAGGTTTGGCCACGAACATGACCGCCGGCCTCTTGTCCTTGCACGATCAATACATCAGCGCCGGCTACTTGCGCGGCATCGGCATCGCGCTGATAGCCCACTTGATGAATCACGGTCTTGCCGAGACTTTTTAAGTAGCGCACCAAGGCCGCGTCGACCTCCCAAAACAGCACAAAAGTGGACACGTCTAAGTCCAAGCAGGTATCGACTTGTTCTTTCAATAGCGCTGCGTTGGTGCAGGCTGGGATTAAGTTCACGGCAAATGGCGCTTGGCTTAACTCGCGTAAGGCCAATACTTCGCTGCGAATTAATGCGGCTGGCTCGCGCACCATGCCGAGCACACCAAAACCGCCGGCATTGCTAACGGCAGCGGCAAGCTTATGGCGCGCGACACCGCCCATACCGGCGAGCATGATCGGATACTCACAGCCTAAAATGTTCAGCAGCGGGGCGCTACGGTGAGTCAGAGCATCTAGGCTGTGGTTTGGCATGGGTGAGTCCTGCTTTAAGCAGTGGGTTATGAGGCGCGAATAGTCACCGGCAAATCGCTCAATAAGTCTTCACGAATGAGGAAATCACCGAAATATTCATCAGTATTTCGGCGCTGACTGTAGGCCTGAAATAGCGGCGATAGCAAGTCAATAAAGCGTTCCTCGCTGACATTGCCGGCGTAGAGTTTAGCCAAACGATCGCCATGAAAACTGCCGCCTAAATACAGGTTATAGCGCCCTGGCGCACGGCCAGTGAGTGCAATTTCGGCTAAATAAGGCCGTGCACAACCATTTGGGCAGCCGGTAATTCGCAAAGTGATTGGTGTTTCGCTGATGTGATATTGAGCCTTCAAGCGATTAAACAGGTCTAGCAGATCTGGCATATAACGCTCGGCCTCGGCCATGGCTAGGCCGCAGGTTGGCAGTGCGACGCAGCTCAAAGTGTAAGCGGCTTGTTGGTCTGGCTTTAGACGATGACTTAAGCCTAGGTCATCCAAGCGCCAGCCAATTTGCTCGAGCTCGCTGGCATCAACATCGACCAATTGCAGGTTTTGGTTGGTGGTCATACGAATACGGCTGCCATATTGCTGAAAAAAGCCATGCAGCTGATCACGCAGGGCGCCATCAACACGACCATTTTCGATATACAGCGTGGCATTCCATAGGCCATTGCTGCCTTGCTGCCAGCCTAGCTCATCACCATTATGGGTGAGTTGAAACGGCCGCGCTGGCGCAAGTGCTTTGCCGCGCCGAGCGGCGAGCTCATCGAGGAACCAGGTATTGCCTAAGCGATCTAAGGTGTATTTAAAACGGGCGCGATGACGATCTTTACGATCGCCAAAATCACGCTGAATACCCATAACGACTTCGGCAAACTCAGGCGCTTCATCGGGGCCGACAAAACCTAAGACTTCAGCAACGCGGGGGTAGCTATCATCGCGCGTGTCGAGCTGACCCATGCCGCCGCCAACGCAGATATTGAAGCCGAGCAACTGTTCATTTTCGACGATGGCAATAAAGCCTAAATCTTGGCCGTACACATCGATATCGTTGATGGGCGGAATGACATAGCCGACTTTAAATTTACGCGGCAAATACAGCGGGCCGTACTGTGGTTCTTCATCACTTGTGGCCGGGCGATTTTCGCCATACCAAATCTGCTGATACGCGCCAGTTTTTGGAATTAGACGCTGGCTGGTGGCCTGCGCAATCTTAGTAACCTGATCGTGCACTTTTGAGACCGCTGGGTTCGTGCCACAAACCACGCCACGGCTATCGTCGCCACAGGCGGCAATGGTGTCGAGGCCAAGGTCACGAATATCTTGCATCATCGCGCGCAAATAGGGCTTACGAATGCCATGGAGCTGAATGGTTTGGCGTGTTGTGATGCGAATACCACGCTCGGCATAGCGCCGCGAAATGGCATCGATACCTTGCCATTGATCACGCGTTAGCAGGCCAGCGGGAATGCGCATGCGCACCATAAATTGGTAGTTCGGTTCGAGCTTGCGGCGTGCGCGATCAGGGCGCACATCACGATCATCTTGCTGATAAATTCCGTGGAATTTCATTAGCAATGTGTCGTCGCCGGGTACTGCGCCGGTGAGCGCATCTTCTAACCCTTGAGCGATGCTGCCGCGCAAGTTTTGGCTGGCGGCTTTCAACTGTTCGTTTGCGTGTAATGTGCTGACGTTTTGGCTGATATCGCAGCTTCTATCAATCATGATGGCCTACTCCTTAGTAGAGGTTGCGATGAATACGTTTGTCTTTGCTCAGCAGCTTCCACGCGTCGTTACCGATGTGTTCGGCCAGTGATTTTTCGCAGAGGGTGAGCTGTTCTTTATCGCCGCAGAAATAAACATGAGCGCCTTGGTCTAGCCAGTTTTGCAATGTCTCAATTTGCTTGAGCAGCGGCGTCGCCAAGGTCGCGCCGGGATGATCTTGGTAAAACACCGCGTCGATCTTCTCTAAGACGCCGCTGGCATGGGCTTGCTGCCATTCGTTCTGATAGAGAAAGTCTTGTTCGAAGTAGTTTTCGGAAAATACCAACCATGCCGGACGGGTTTGATGGCCGTGCTGCATTTCCTGCACAAAGGCGCGATAGGGCGCTATGCCCGTGCCTTCGCCGATAAAAATAACCGGTGCCTGAGCTTCTTCGGGCAAATGGAAACGTGCGTTGCGGTGCGGATACAAGCGCACGCTATCGCCAGGTTCTAAGGTGAGCAAATAGCGCGAGGCAATGCCTGATTCTGTGCGGTTGCCAAAAGCGTAGCGATAATCTTTGACGTTGAGGTGTAGTTCATCAGGGATGGCCGATAGGCTGTTGGCAACGTCATATAGGCGCGGCTGCAATGGTCGTAGTGCGTCAACCAGGGCCTGTGGTTCGGGTGTTGCTGGCGCTAGCGTGATTAGGTCCAAGACCTGCATGCGCTTAAGGTAGGCGCGATGCTCGGGGTGATCAACGTCGGCATAGCTAAGCAGTTGTGCATTGGCGCTTAAGCCTGCCCAGAAAGTCAGAAAGCGTCCGCTTGGCACGGTTAAGTCTAGGTGTTGGCGCAGTGCTTGAACCAGTGGCAATGATTGTTCGTTGACGCTGACAGCGGCTTCACCAGAAAGGCCGCAGGCATTAAGTACGGCGGCGACTAGCGCTGGTGGGTTGTCGGCCAAGATGCCAACAGCATCGCCAGGGCTTAAGTTAAATCCGTCCATCTCAAGCGCGAGCTCAATGTGGTGGATGGGCATGACGCGACTGGCCTCGCTCAGGCAGAGGTTTTCCAGCACTTCCACACTGATGGGATTTCGTTTATCGACCACGACGGCGTTTGCTTGTGCCTCGACAGGTGCTGCACTTGAAGCTTGAGCCGTTTCATTGCGAGGTAGCTTTGCCAGCAATGCTTTGCTCCACACACTGGCGGGCTCGGCAAAATCGACATCGCAGTCGACGCGAGCATGCACGCGAGTCGCGCCTAAGGCCTCTAAGCGCTCATCTAACTGTTGGCCGGTTACGCAGAAGTGCTCATAGCTGCTATCGCCCAAAGCCAGCACGGAAAATTTCAAACTGCTCAGGCGTGGCGCATTATCGGCCATGATAGCCTCGTAAAACGCTAGTATGGGCTCGGGCGGATCACCATCGCCGTGAGTGCTGCAAATCAATACCAAATGCTCGCGCTTGGCCAGTTGGCGCGGCTTTAACTGTGCTAAATCGACGACATCGACAACCACGCCCGCCGTGCGCGCTTGATCAGCAAGCTTCATTGCGAGACTGTGGCAATTGCCGGTTTCGCCGCCGTGAGCGATCAGCACACTTGGGCCAGAGGCGGTGGCAGGCACGGCTTCTTGTGCCTGTGGGCCAGCGGCCAAATAACCACTCAGCCACATGGTTTGGCGTTGGTCTAGGCTGCGTAATAATTGTTGAACTTGTTGCCACTGCGGTTCGCTAAGCGGAGAAGATATTGCGAGAGTCGTCATGGGGATGAGGGCTACCATTGATCAGTGGCGGCGAGTATGACGACCTGAGTTTGTCGGCGATAATGAAATATAATGCGAGTTGATATCGAAGATATTGATATAAAACATGACCTAAGGATGATTTGTGGATATTGAACTGGCCCGTACCTTCCTTGAAATTGTTCGCACTGGCAGCTTTATGGCGGCGGCAGAGCGTTTGCACATCACGCAAACGACGGTCACCGCGCGTATGCAAAATCTTGAGGGTCAGCTTGGTTGCCGACTCTTTGTGCGCAATCGCAGTGGTGCGAGCTTGACCGAAAATGGTGAGCGTTTTTCCGGTCATGCCAGTCAGTTAGTGCAAACCTGGGAGGCGGCTAAACGCGAGCTGCCGATGCCTGAAGGTGCTGGCTCAGTGCTAACTTTGGGGGCAGAAATTAGCTTGTGGAATCCGCTGTTATTGACCTGGGTTTCGGCCATAAAAGACGCTAAGCCGAAACTTGCCGTGCGTGCCGAGGTTGGCGAGCCGCGTTCCCTACACGAGCGTTTAGAGCAGGGCGTGCTCGATGCTGCCCTGGTGCATCAGCCCGATTATTGGCCGGGCATGCAAGTGACTCAGCTTTTGGAAGAGAAGTTGATTTTGGTGCGCACCCCGCAGACCGACACTCCTTATATTTATGTCGATTGGGGTAGCCACTTTCGCCAGCAGCACGATGCCTCATTGCCGGAAAAAGCGCGGCCATCGTTGGCTATGGATCTTGGGCCTTTAGCCATTCAGTATTTATTAGCGAAGGGCGGTAGTGGTTATTTTCGTACGCGAGTGGCGCAGCCTTGGCTTGAGGATGGCAGCTTAGAGCGCGTTGCTAACGCTCCAGAATTTAGTTACCCAATCTTTTTAGTGCATGCCCGCGCTAAGCAATCGCCAGAACTATTGAAGGCTTGCGATGTTTTGCAGGAGGCCTTGCGAAGCACGCAATGGAGCGAGTGGTAGCGCTTTGGGTGCATTGATTTCTAAATAAGCATATTATTTGCCTGTTTTCTGCTGGGCTTATTGGGAGTCGCGCGATGGCGTTGATGAATGATCGTTTTACCGTGCTTGCGCATCCATTTCGCCTCTTTTTTTTTAAGTTCGGTGATCATGGCTGCCGTGCTGATTCCACTCTGGATTTATCTGCTCACCAATGGGTTGAGCGCGCAGCTGGCATTACCTCCACTAATCTGGCATCAGCACGAAATGCTGGCGGCGTTTTTATATCCAGCTATTGCCGGCTTCTTGCTCACTGCCGTTTGTAATTGGACGGGCACGCCGCCACTGGTTCGTAGCCATTTGCTCATGCTCTGGTTAGTTTGGCTTGCCGGTCGCCTAGCAATGGGTTTTGGCCAAGACTTTGAAGTAATGGCAGCCATCGTAGATTTAGCATTTATGCCATTGGTAGCCTGCTTTTTCGGCCTTAAAGTGTGGCGCGCTAAGCAAAAGCGTCAGATCATTTTAGTCTGCGGCGTTTGCCTGTTTTGGCTCTTGGATCTTGGCTTTCACATCACTCATCAGGCTCGATTCTTTCACGCACAAATTTTATTAGCAGGTGCATTAATTTTGGTGGTGGGCGGTCGCATTACGCCGGCATTTACCAATAATTGGTTACGCCAACATGCGCCACACGTGCCGCAAATCGTCAGCCATGAGCGCTTAGATCGCATTGGCTTGATTATGGCCGTGTCGCTGGTATTGGCCCAAGCCATGTTTGCCCAGCTATCGCCGCTCGGTGCTGTGATGGCGCTAGGCGCTGGCGTGGTGACCTTGGCTAGGCTCTGGCAATGGCGATTGTATTGGGTGAGGCATGAGCCATTGCTTTGGGTGCTGCAGCTTGGCCAACTTTGGGTTGCTATCGGTTACTTACTGTTTGCTTGCACGGCGCTGGGTTGGTTACCGGCGAATGTGTGGCTGCACGCGCTTGGTGCCGGAGCAATGGGAACAATGATTTTAGGTGTGATGACGCGAGTGAGCATGGGCCATACCGGCCGAGCACTTAAGTTACCTAGTGGCGGCGTATGGATTTATATCTTGGTGACAGCCGCTGTGTTGGTGCGCTTAGCAGCGGCACTGAACTGGATTGCACTACCGTTTGGCTGGTGGCTGGCAGCGGTATTGTGGAGCTTGGCTTTTGGCCTGTTTTTACTGCGCTATAGCGCTATTTTGATGGCGCCTCGCCCCGATGGAAGGGCGGGCTAAAGCTAATAGCCGCGTTAAACTACGTGCTACTTAATGTGGAAACTGCGCGGCATAACACACCGATGAGCTGGGGTCTTGCTGCTTATCCAGCGCATCCTCGAGAAAGTCGGCGAGCACGCGCGCATGGCTGGTGTCAGGATCGCGCGCAGCAAAGAGCAGCGTGATAGGGCCATTTTGTGCTATGCCAAGTAAGTTCATCCAGTGTGAAGGCTCGGCGTTAAGCTCTTGCACATAGCGCTGACTAAACTCCTCGAAGCGCTCTTTGCGGTGGCCATACCAAGTACGTAACGCGGGGCTGGGCGCGGCGTCTTTACACCAATCATCGAATACAAAATCTTGCTTACGCAAACCGCGCGGCCAGAGGCGATCAACAAAAATACGGCGACCATCCTCAGGGCTAGGATCTTCGTAAACACGTTTGATGTTGATCATGGCTGCCTCAGCGTTCGCTCATGCCGCCTAAACATAAATACTGCGTTTCGAGATACTCGTCGATACCGTACTTTGAACCCTCACGGCCAAGGCCAGATTCTTTTACGCCCCCGAATGGCGCCATTTCATTGGAAATAATGCCTTCATTAATGCCGACCATGCCGTACTCCAAACGCTCGGCCACCGACCATAATTGCTTTAAATCGCGGCCATAAAGATAAGCGGCCAGGCCGGCGCGCGTGTCATTGGCCAGTGCTACTGCGTGGTCAGCATCACGCACCCGAATGAGCGGTGCAACGGGGCCAAAGCTTTCTTGCTGCGCAATCGGCATGTCGTTGCGCACGTTGAGCAGCACGGTAGGTTGGAAGTAGTTAGCGCCGAATGCATGGCGCGCGCCGCCTATAGCGACCTGCGCACCCGCGGCGATGCTTTCATTGACCAGGCGTTCGACTTTATCAACGGCAGCGGCGTTGATGAGCGGGCCGATGCTTGTGCCTTCGTCGGCGCCATTACCAACGACCAGTTTGGCCACGGCCGCCTGCAGTTTTTCGGCAAAGGCGTCGTAGATTTTTTCGTGCACCAAAAAGCGGTTTGCGCAGACACAAGTTTGCCCGGCATTGCGATATTTTGAGGCCAGTGCACCGACCACGGCGGCGTCTAAATCGGCATCTTCGAGCACAATAAACGGGGCATTGCCGCCAAGCTCTAAGGACACGCGCTTGACGGTATCGGCACAAGCGGCCATGAGTTTTTTGCCAACGGGGGTGGAGCCAGTGAAGGACAATTTGCGCACAATGGGGCTTTGCGTGAGCACATCACCAACGCGCGCGGCATGGGCGGTCGTGATGACATTGAACACGCCATCGGGCAGGCCGGCTTGCTGGGCGAGATCGGCGAGCGCCAAGGCACATAGCGGCGTGGCCTCGGCGGGTTTGACCACAGCCGTGCAGCCCACCGCTAAGGCTGGGGCGACTTTGCGCGTGATCATTGCGATAGGGAAGTTCCACGGCGTAATGGCGGCCGTGACGCCAATGGGTTGTTTGAGCGCAATTAAACGTCGGTCGCCGGTAGGGCCAGGAATCACATCGCCATAGGCGCGTTTGCCCTCTTCGGCGAACCATTCAATAAACGACGCGCCATAGGCGACCTCACCGCGCGACTCGACGAGCGGCTTGCCTTGCTCGGCGGTCATCAGCTGCGCGAGATCTTCTTGATGGCTCATGATGAGATCAAACCAGCGCTTCAGGATTTGGCTGCGCGTTTTTGCCGGCAAGGCTCGCCATACCGGCAATGCACGCTCGGCCGCCGCAATGGCACGCTGCGTCTCGCCGGCACCCATATCGGGCACGTGCGCGATGATTTCGCCGGTTGCGGGATTATCGATGGCATGGGTTGCGCCAGAGTCGGCTGCGAGCCACTGGCCATCGATAAACGCTTGTTGACGCAAAAGCGGATTGGTCAGTGCCATGAAGGTCTCCGAAAATGATGCGATGGCATGAGCCTATGCCGATACCAGCAGCGGCGCGAGCGCCGCGCGCGTGGCTTGTGGAATGGCCACCGACTGACTGTTCGCGCGATCCACATAGACATGAACAAAATGGCCGACCGCGGCTGGCGTATCGTCGTCATTGCGAAATAAGCCGATCTCATAGCGCACGCTGCGTGTGCCCAAATGCGCGACTCGCACACCGGCGGTGATGGTATCGGGGAAGGCGATAGGCGCTAAATAATTGCAGTGAGTTTCCACCACAAAGGCGATTTCGCTGCCGTGATGAATATCGAGCACGCCGGCATCAATCAGGTAGCGATTTACTGCGGTGTCGAAAAAACTGTAGTAGTTCACATTGTTCACATGGCCGTATATATCGTTGTCCATCCAGCGCGTGGGCATGCTCAAAAAATGCTTAAATGTGGCGCGGGTGTTGAGTTTTAGGTCTTTCATTAGGGCTTAATACACCGACTGATAAATTGCGAGGGTATCAGCTAGTGTGACTTCGCGCGGGTTGTTGATGAGCAAGCGCTGCACGGCCATGGCATCTTGCGCCAATAGCGGCAGATCAGCTTCGCGCACGCCATTGCCGCTGAGTGTTTGGGCAAATGGCATCTCGGCGACCAAGGCACTCATGCGCTCGATAAAGGCAAGTGAGGCGGCTTGGTCATCGCTGCTGGCCTGTGAGTTCAACGCGCGCTCTAGCTCTGCATACAGCGTGGTGGCAGCGGGCTGGTTAAAGCGCAATACCGGGCTGAGCACTAGTGCGTTGGTTAGGCCGTGCGGCAAGTGATAGCGCCCGCCGAGTGGATAGGCCAGTGCATGCACGGCAGCTACCGGCGCGTTGGCGAAGGCCATGCCGGCGAAAAGCGAACCCATGAGCATGGCTTCACGCGCATCGGCATTTTTCGGCTCAGCGAGCACGATACGGATATTGTCGTGCAGGGCTTTTAAGGCTTGCAGCGCGAGCGCATCCGATAGCGGGTTTTTCTTGTGACGGCTGGTGTAGGCCTCGATTGCGTGCACCATGGCATCAATGCCAGTCGCCGCGGTGATGGCAGGGGGTAAGCCGAGCGTGAGCGTGCTGTCGAGAACGGCGATATCGGGGTAGAGGCAGCTAGAGACGACGCCTTTTTTCTCATCAGTAGGCGTTGTGAGAATGCTAATGGGCGTGACTTCTGAGCCTGTGCCCGCGGTGGTCGGCACTTGGACGAGTGGTAGGCGCGGCCCACGTGCGATATCGACACCATAAATGCTTGGGATGTCTTGCGGTGTGTGCACTAATAGCGCCACCAATTTTGCCGTATCCATGGCGCTGCCGCCGCCAAAGCCAATCACTGCATCGGCCCCACTGGCGATAGCTTGAGCTACCGCCGCTTGCACGCTGGCCTCGGGTGGATCAGCCAACACATCGGTATATAAGGTGTGTTTTAACTTTTGAGCCTCAAGACCTGCGAGTAGCGACTTTGTTAGTCCGCTATTGTGCAAAAACGCATCGGTAACGATAAACACATGGCTGGCGCCTAAGCCCTTCGCTAGCTCGCCAATGCGGGCGGCACTGCCTTGTTCGCAGACAATGCGCGGGCTAGTTTCGAAGTTAAAGCTGGCCATTACAGCGCAGCCTCTAAGACCTTGCGGCTAACCTCAGGCGTGATGGTTTGACGCTCACCGAGCTTAACCATGCCATGCGCTTTGAGTTGCTCAATAATGGCGTCGATATGCTGCTCGCCAAGGCCGTAAGCACTGAGTGTGGTGCCCACGCCTAGGCGTTCGAAAAACTCGCGAGTGCGCTCAATGGCGGCACTGATGCGCTCATTCGGTGTGCCAAAGCTGATGCCCCAGACGCGCTCGGCGTATTGCACGAGCTTGTCTTGCTTGGCTTCGCGCTGGGTGTCGAGCATGGCCGGTAGCACAACGGCTAGTGTCTGAGCATGGTCTAGGCCGTGTAGGGCGGTGAGTTCGTGACCGATCATATGTGTCGACCAATCTTGCGGCACACCGGCACCAATTAAGCCGTTTAGGGCTTGGCTAGCGGCCCACATTAGGTTGGCGCGTACATCGACATTGTCGGGCTCGCTCAATGCACGCGGGCCATCTTCGATGAGCGTAAGCAAAATGCCCTCGGCGAAACGGTCTTGAATTTTGCCATCGACGGGATAGGTCAGGTATTGCTCAACGACATGAACGAAAGCATCGACGACGCCGTTGCCAACTTGGCGTTTCGGCAGCGTGAGGGTTTTGCTCGGATCCATGACGGCGAACTGTGGAAAGAGTAGCGGGCTGCTAAACGCCATTTTGCTATGCGTGGCGCGAATGGTGACCACCGCGCCGCTATTAGTCTCGGAGCCTGTGGCGGCTAGCGTGACGACCACGCCAAGTGGTAGTGCCTGTTTCACTGAGCGGCCACGGCTGGTGAGAATATCCATGGGCTCGCCTTCATGGTGAATGGCGGCGGCGATGAATTTGCTGCCATCCATGACGGAGCCACCACCGACAGCGACGATGTAGTCTGCTTGTTCGCTGCGACCAAGCTCAACGGCCTGCATTAAGGTCTCAAAGCTGGGGTTGGGTTCGATTCCGCCGAACTCGATAATATGGCGATCGCCCAGTGCTGCTTTGACTTCATCGAGTGTGCCGGTGGTTTTCACGCTGCCACCGCCATAGGTCACTAGCACGCGAGCAGTGGTGGGCACTTCCTTGCTCAATTGGGCAATCATGCCAGTGCCAAAAAGGACTTTTACGGGGTTGCGGTAGCTGAAGTTAAGCATATAAAAAACCTCGATTGGACATCGCGACAGTGCAAAATGACGTCTACACTGAGGCAGAGACAGCAGAAAAAGCGTGTCGTCGAGCATACTGTTTTGGAGCTTAAATGTCTTATTTGATCAGCCCATATGCCGCTATAGGCGAGGGAGATAACGCCCTGATCGTTGCAGCTGCTCGTGTACTTGGTGCGACATTGTTAGCGCATGGATTGCGTGTGAGCACGGCTGAATCCTGTACCGGCGGTGGTATTGCGCAAGCCATTACTGAAGTTGCAGGCAGCTCGGCGTGGTTCGATATGGGCTGGGTGACCTACAGCAATGCAGCGAAAATTCAGCTGGTCGGCGTGCCGGCAGCGCTTATTGCTCAGCATGGTGCTGTTAGCGAGGCGGTTGTTCGTGCAATGGCCGAAGGTGCTCGGCAGGCATCTGGCGCTTCGTGGGCGGTCGCTGTTAGCGGTGTTGCAGGCCCAAGTGGCGGCTCAGCAGAAAAGCCTGTTGGTTTAGTTTGGATGGCATGGGCAGGACCGCAGGGCACAGTGGTTGAGCATAACTACTGGCCAGCTTCGCGCGCCGAGGTACGTTGTCAAACCGTCTATCGGGCGCTGAGTCAATTAAATACATTGCTGTTAGCTAGCGCAGGACATACCCATGTGCCATAATACTGTACGAAAGGACAGCAGTGGCGTATGGTCGCTGCTTCATACATTTTTCAATGCGCGTTAAGTGCGAGGGTTGAGCCTTATGAATGACAATAAACAAAAAGCCTTGGGTGCGGCACTAGCTCAGATTGAAAAGCAATTTGGCAAAGGCTCGGTGATGCGTTTGGGCGATCAACCGGCGAGCGGTGCGATCCCAGCTATTTCTACCGGTTCGCTAGGTTTAGATATTGCTCTAGGCATTGGTGGTTTACCGAAAGGCCGTATTGTTGAGATTTATGGCCCAGAGTCATCGGGTAAAACTACGCTCACACTACAAGTCATTGCGGCCTGCCAGCGTGCTGGTGGTACAGCGGCATTTATCGATGCCGAGCACGCCTTGGATCCACAATATGCTGGCAAATTAGGCGTGGACATTGAGAACTTGCTGGTATCACAGCCAGACACCGGCGAGCAGGCATTAGAAATTGCCGATATGTTGGTGCGCTCAAATTCGGTAGATATTATCGTGGTCGACTCGGTGGCGGCGTTAACGCCTCGCGCCGAAATTGAAGGTGAAATGGGCGATACACATGTCGGCCTGCAAGCACGCTTGATGTCGCAGGCGCTGCGTAAAATCACCGGTAACATTAAGCGCTCAAACTGTTTGGTTATCTTTATTAACCAAATTCGTATGAAAATTGGCGTTATGTTTGGTAGCCCTGAAACCACTACTGGCGGTAATGCGTTGAAGTTCTATGCTCCGGTACGTTTGGATATTCGTCGCATTGGCGCAGTAAAAGAGGGTGAAGAAATTGTTGGCTCTGAGACCCGCGTGAAAGTGGTCAAAAACAAAGTGGCGCCACCGTTTAAGCAGGCTGAGTTCCAGATTCTCTATGGTCAAGGCATTAACCGCCAAGGCGAAATTGTTGATTTAGGCGTAAAGCTTGGGCTGATCGATAAGGCTGGTGCTTGGTATGCCTACCAGGGCAATAAAATTGGTCAAGGCAAAAGCAACGCCTGCAGTTTCTTAAATGAAAACCCCAAGATCACCAAAGAAATTGAAGATCAGATTCGTGATCAGCTGATTGGAGCGGTAAGTGTATTGCCTGATGATGTTGATGAGCCTGATGCGCTAGAGATGACTGACCTTTAAGGCGAGTAGTGGTGGCAGGCTTTGGTTTTCGGCGCGGTGGCAAGTCAGCAATTGATGAGCCGCTTAGTGCTGAGCAAGTCTGGAGTCGACTGCTAGCTTGGCAGACGCGTCGCGAGCACACGCAGCATGAGCTCAAAGCAAAGCTGTCGCAGCTGGGTGTAACGAATGAGTTGGCAGAGCAGTTGCTGGCTAAGCTTGTAGATTATGGTTTACAAGATGATGACCGTTGTGCAGAAGGCATTGTGCGCGGTCAGTTGCAGCGCGGGCGTGGTCGTCGAGCCATTGCTCAGCGTTTGCAGCAAAAAGGCTTGTCTGCTGAGCATCCAGCCTTAGATGAGCAAACAGAGAGCCTCGATTGGGTACAAGAGGCTGCCTCGCTGCTGCAGCGTCGTTTTGGTGACACACCAATCGACGACCCCAAAGATCAAGCCAAACGCGTACGCTTTCTGCAATATCGCGGCTTCAGCTTGACTCAAGCCATTGAGGCTATGAAGTCTCTCAAATCAAATTAATTTTGCTCCAAGTAGTCCTCAAAGGTCGGATTAGCTACGAACAGTTGCTAACTCGCGCTATAATTGCGGGTTATTTGCGATAACGTAATTGCCTTTTTTCAAAAGCAGAAGTAGGCATTGTTGTCATTGACTGGTTCGGAGCGGTAGATGAAAAGCGCTGATATTCGCGAAGCATTCTTGCGATTTTTTGAGCAGAAAGGGCATACCCGTGTGGCGTCAAGTTCCTTGGTGCCAGCAGATGATCCGACTTTGCTATTTACCAATGCCGGTATGAATCAGTTTAAAGAGTGCTTTTTGGGTCTCGATAAGCGCAGCTATACGCGTGCAGTATCCTCGCAGAAGTGCGTGCGAGCTGGCGGCAAACATAACGATTTAGAAAATGTTGGCTACACAGCACGTCACCACACATTTTTCGAAATGCTCGGTAACTTCAGTTTCGGCGACTATTTCAAGCTCGACGCCATTCACTACGCGTGGGAATTTCTCACCTCTGCTGACTGGCTGAATATTCCAAAAGATAAGCTCACTGTTACGGTCTATGCTAGCGATGATGAGGCCTATGCTATTTGGCAGAATGAGATTGGTGTTCCAACAGAGCGCATCATTCGCATTGGTGACAACAAGGGTGCGCCTTATGCCTCAGATAACTTCTGGGCTATGGGTGACACGGGACCGTGCGGCCCGTGCAGCGAAATTTTCTATGATCACGGCGCTGATATTCCAGGTGGCCCACCAGGCTCGCCCGATGAAGATGGCGATCGCTTCATCGAGATTTGGAACAACGTTTTTATGCAGTTTAACCGCACCGCTGATGGTGTCATGCATCCGCTGCCGGCACCGAGCGTCGACACCGGCATGGGCTTGGAGCGTATTTCAGCGGTTATGCAGCATGTGCATGCAAACTACGAAATTGATTTGTTTCAATCACTCTTAAGTGCTTCGGCTAACGCCATTGGCTGCGAAAACACTAATCAATCGTCATTGAAAGTAGTTGCTGACCATATTCGCTCTTGCGCGTTTTTAGTGGCCGATGGTGTGTTGCCTTCAAACGAAGGTCGCGGCTATGTCTTACGCCGCATCATTCGTCGCGCCTGCCGCCATGGCAACAAATTAGGCGCCGAAGGTCCGTTTTTCTCACGCATTGTGTCTGCGTTAGCGGAAGAAATGGGCGCTGCTTATCCTCAGTTGAAAACGCAGCAAGATGAAATAGCCCGTATTTTGCTCGCAGAGGAAGAGCAGTTTGCCCGCACATTAACGCAAGGCTTGCGTATTTTAGATGCTGATTTGGCCGGCTTAACTGGCACGGAAATCCCTGGTGCCACAGTGTTTCGCCTCTACGATACTTATGGCTTTCCAGTCGACCTAACGGCAGACATCGCTCGCGAGCGTGGCTTAAGCCTTGATATGGATGGCTTTGAGCAAGAGATGCAGGCACAGCGTGAGCGCGCTCGTGCTAGCTCACGTTTCGATGTTGACTATAACGCCGTCATTACACTCGATGGCGCCACGCAATTCATTGGCTACGAGCACGCTGCAAGCACGGTGCTTGTGCGAGCCATTTATCGCGATGGTCAGCGCATAAATGAGGCAAACGTCGGCGATAAAGTAGCTATCATCTTAGATAAGACGCCATTTTATGCAGAGTCTGGTGGCCAAGTTGGTGATTCCGGCACGCTTCATGCTCATGGCTTATGTGTAGACATCAGCGATACGCAAAAAAGTGGCTCACATCATGTGCATCAAGCCGTTGTTAGTGAAGGTGTTCTGAAAGAAGGTCAGGCTG
>CAXIBK010000019.1:0-20388 GCA_964022225.1 uncultured Paraperlucidibaca sp. | reverse complement strand
TGCTGGCATTGGTGAAAGCAAGTTGGCGCGCTATGGCGAGGCTTTCTTGGCGGTGATTTTAGACCAAAGCTATCCGGTCATGGGCTAATGAGCAGCGCGCAGGAATGGCAGCTGAAGCGTTCATCGCGACGTACAGTGGCGATTCATATTCGTCGTGATGGTTATATCGAAGTGCGCGCGCCGCTGCGTTATCCGCTCAATGCCATCGAGGCCTTTGTGCGTAGCCGCCAAGCTTGGATTGATGAGCAGCTGCAGCGCTTAGGTGAGCTGCCGGAATTGCCGCAATGGGGCGAGGGACGGCAGTGGTGGCATCAGGGCCAGATATGGCCGGTGTATATTGAGCAAGTGGCTGCGCAGCGCGGGCGAGTACAGGTCTGCTTTAGCGGCAATGGCGTTGAAAACAGCTCAAGCCCTGTTGGGCTGGGCTTCACCATAACCACCACAGCGGCTACCGACACTTGGCCCAAGCTCATCACCAAGTCCTTACAAGATTGGCAGGCGACTCAAGCCAAACAATCATTGCCCTTGCGTGTGGAGGCGTTAGTAGCGAAGCATGGCGAGCAGTGGCGCCCAAGCGCTTTGCGTTTTCGCTGCCTGCGCTCGCGCTGGGGCAGTTGCAGCGCCGATGGCCGCATCATGCTCAACACTCAGCTTATGCAGCTGCCCGAGCACTTAATCGATTATGTGATTTGCCACGAAATGGCGCATTTGCGCGAGATGAATCACAGTGCGGCGTTTTATGCGGTGCAAGCGCGCTTAAACCCAGAGTGGCAGGTTCAGCGCGCTGAAATGAAACAGTGGGCGGCGCGCTTAGTTACGAGCGGCGACGTCTAGCCAGTCTTTTACGCGGTTGGCATCACCAATTCGCGTATATTTTCCCCACGAATCCATCAGCACAATAACCACAGGCTTGTCTTGGATATGCGCCATCATTACTAAGCAACGACCGGCTTCATTAATAAAGCCAGTTTTTGAAATATCGATTTCCCATTCGGATTTTTTCACCAAGCTGTTGGTGTTGCGAAAGCGTTGCTCTTGGCCGCGTACCATCACGCTGTATTCGGGTGTTGTTGAAAAGGCACGAATATCTGGGTAGCGATAAGCGGCCTGCACCATTTTAGTTAGCTCACCAGGTGTTGAGACGTTTTCGCCATGCAGGCCGGTGCCGTCGAAAAATTGCGTATTGGGCATGCCCAAGCTGCGTGCTTTGCGATTCATTGCCGCGATGCCTGCAGTTAAGCCGCCTGGATAGTTACGAATTAAAGCCGATGCGGCGCGATTTTCTGAGGCCATTAGCGCCAGTAGCATGAGGTCAGCACGCGGTAGGCTAGTGCCAACACTGAGGCGAGAATGGGTATGGCGAAGATGGTCAATATCATCTTTGGTAATTGTTACCAGCTCGTCCATGGATTGCTTAGCGTCGAGCACTACCATCGCTGTCATCAGTTTGGTGATGGAGGCAATAGGCATGCGTTGATGCGTGTTTTTTGAATACAGCACTTCGCCAGTTTCAACATTGGTGATAAGTGCTGCGCGTGAGGCAACATCTAATGGTGTGGTGAAGCTGCTGTGGATGATGTCGGGGCCAGCGCGACGCTGCTCCGCGGCGATCTGAGCTGCTGATACGGGCGCTGCTGCCTTGGCCGCATAGGCTTGTGGAGCCATTGCGAAGAGGCTTAAAACAGCAACAGCAAAAGCCCTGCGCGGGCTAGGAATTTTAACGTTTGGCAACATGAAAAGAGTCTCGGTATTTATGACTAGATTGCGTTCAAGCGTTATGTAACATAAGACGGCGCAGTTATGATAGTGGGCTGGCTTAAAAGTAGGGGGTAAAGTGGGGCTAACGGTGGCTATCGTCGACAATAACGCGCTCCTGCGAGATGGTATTGCGGCGCTACTTTTCTTGCCTATTTCCGGTTTGCGCGTGGTGACCAACGACTGCGATGACGCCGCAATGACGGCTTTGCAATCGACTAGTTTTCGTGTGGCATTGATAGGTATTTCTGGTACGCACTCGCCATCTGGCCTCGCAAATCTTAGCAGCGACAAAATAGCTACGCCGCAAACCCATTTTGAGCTCGCCATGCGCTTGATGCATCTAAGCCATAAGCCTCGTGTGGTGCTGATGAATCAAACGCCAGATGTTTACCCAAAAGCTATGCTTCAGGCTGGGGTCTCAGGTTTTTTATCCAGCCATGCTGATCTAGAAGAGTTAGTAAAAGCTTTACGCTTGGCGGGTATGGGTAGATCGTATATCTCGCCAAATCTAAAGCAAGCTTGGGCGCAAGCAGATTTGGAAAGCGAGTGCCAGCAGTTTACTGAATTGTCGGCGCGTGAGCTGGTCGTTATGCGCTATGTTTTAGCGGAGAAGCGAGTGCCCGAAATCGCCGAGCTATTGGGTATTAATCCGAAAACAGTGGCGACTTATCGCAGCCGAATGATGGGCAAGCTTGGCGTAAGTTCAGATCTTGGCTTGTTCAAGCTCGCACAATCTGCGGGGCTGTGCTCATGAGCGATATTACTGCAACTTTAGCGGCACCGGAGCCATCGGAGCCGTCGGCAAATAGCAAGCATGCCAATGCAGTACGTCTAGAAGCTTTGCGTGACACAGTGAAAACCATGCCCGCCGATCCCGGTGTGTATCGCATGCTCGATGCCACCGGCGCAGTGCTTTATGTTGGCAAGGCCAAGGTGCTAAAAAGTCGTGTTAATTCCTATTTTGCCAAGCAGGTCGATAGCCCGAAAACTAAAGCATTAGTGGCGCGCATTCACGCCATTGAGGTGACTATTACGGCCTCAGAAACAGAGGCGTTGCTGCTTGAGCAAACGCTGATTAAGTCGCTGAAGCCTCCGTTTAATATTCTGCTTCGCGATGATAAAAGCTATCCCTCGGTGCTGCTAACCGAAGGCGATACTTGGCCTCGTTTAAGCTTTCATCGTGGCCCGAAAAAGCAAAAGGGCCGTTACTTTGGCCCCTTTCCTAGCTCGGTGGCAGTGCGCGATAGTCTGAATTTATTGCAGAAGTTATTTCAGGTGCGCCAATGCGAAGACAGCTTTTTTCGCAACCGTACGCGCCCCTGTTTGCAGCACCAAATTGGCCGCTGTCGTGCACCCTGCGTGGGCCTAGTGAGCGATGAAGATTATCGCCGCGATGTCATCAACACGCGGCTGTTTTTAGAGGGCCGTAATGCCGAAGTTACCGATGATTTGATCGCGCGCATGGAGCAGGCTGCCGAGGCTTTAGATTTTGAGTCGGCCGCGCGCTATCGCGACCAACTCAGCGCATTGCGCCGCGTGCAAGAGCAGCAGTTCGTGCTTAACGATTTGGGCTCGGCCGATGTTTATGGTGTGGCGGCGCAGCCTGGCGGAGTTTGTGTGTCGATTTTACAGGTGCGTGATGGCCGCGTTTTGGGTAGCAAAAATTGGCATCCCAGCGTGTTTGGCGAGACCGCGATCGAAGATATTTTGACGGAGTTTTTGCCTTCGTATTATTTGCAGATAGGCGCTGGTCGTGAGCTACCGCGCGAGATCATCACGCCTGTAGCGTTGACCGATGACGCGGTGTTAGCCGATGCCCTACGCCAGCACTTTGGTCGTGAGGTTGAGATCAAATCACGAGTGCGAGAAGCGCGGGCGGCCTGGTTGACGATGGCGCAGCGCAATGCTGAGTCGGCGCTAGCGGCCAAGCTTAGCCATCGCGGCCATACCGCCATGCGCTTTGCCGATTTACAGCGTGTGTTGGCGCTGGAGAAACCGATTAAGCGCATGGAGTGTTTTGATATTTCACACACCATGGGTGAGGCCACGGTTGCCTCTTGTGTGGTGTTCAATGGCGAAGGGCCGTGCAGCAGCGATTATCGTCGCTTTAATATCGAGGGCATCACGCCCGGTGATGATTACGCCGCCATGCATCAGGCTTTAACACGACGCTACAGCAAACTCGACCCTGATGATGAACGCTTGCCCGATGTCTTGTTTATTGATGGCGGCAAGGGCCAGCTCGGTCAAGCGATTGATGTCTTGGCCTCGTTAGGCATCACTTCTGTGCAGCTAATTGGTATTGCTAAAGGCGAGGGCCGTAAGCCGGGGCTGGAGACATTACACTTTCCCGACCGAGAGCCTTTGAACTTAGATGCGCAATCGCCGGCCCTGCATTTGACTCAGCACATTCGCGACGAAGCGCACCGGTTTGCCATTACCGGGCATAGGGCTCGCCGCGCCAAGACGCGTAAAACCTCGACGCTAGAAGGCATTGATGGTATTGGGCCAGCGCGCCGGCGTGCCTTAATTCAGCATTTTGGTGGCTTACAAGAGGTGCTACGTGCCAGTGCGCATGACCTTGCACGGGTCAACGGTATTAGCGATGCCTTAGCACAAAGCCTGTATGCCGCCTTGCACAGTCACTGAAGTTCTAGGATAGTCTGTGCTTCTATTCTGACCGTATGGAGACGGTGTTGGCCGCTCGTCCACTCTGGAACATCCCAAATATTCTGACCGTCTCCCGTGTTGCCCTGATTCCGGTGCTGCTGGTGCTCGCATATTCGCCTATCGCTTTTCGTAATGAGATCGTTGCCGCTGTCTTTGCGTTGGCCGCAGTAACGGATTGGTTTGATGGCTATTTAGCGCGCACACTAAACCAAGGCTCGGCCTTTGGCCGCTTTTTAGATCCTGTTGCCGATAAACTCATGGTTGCCGCCGCACTTATTTTGTTAGTCGAATGGCATGCACACGTGGTCATGGTCGTGCCGGCAATTGTCATCATTTCGCGCGAAATCACCATTTCAGCATTGCGCGAATGGATGGCTGAAATTGGCCAGCGTGCTCAAGTAGCCGTCAGTGCCATTGGCAAATGGAAAACTGCCGCGCAAATGGTCTCGATTACTCTGCTGTTGCTTGATTGGGCAGTGCTAAATCCGTTGGCATGGGGCTTGTTATATTTGTCGGTCGTGCTGACCTTATGGTCGATGTGCATCTACTTAGTGGCGGCATGGCCATCGCTAAGTGAGGCTGATTAAATAGCTGGCTAAAGTTTGCGCAGACGCAACGGCTAAGGCTTGACTTGATTCTGCCAAAGCCTACAATGCGCGCCTGTTCCAGTGACGCAAGTCATTTGATCATTGCGGGTGTAGCTCAGCTGGTAGAGCGCAACCTTGCCAAGGTTGAGGTCACGAGTTCGAGCCTCGTTACCCGCTCCAAATCGACAAAACGCCGACCATTGTGTCGGCGTTTTGCTATCCTGAGTTTTATTTGGCTTGATGGACACGTTCATGGCCGCAACTTCACGCTCAGCAATTGGTGTATTTGACTCCGGTATTGGCGGCCTCACGGTGGTGCGGGCGCTAATGGAACGCCTGCCATTCGAAGACATCGTTTATTTTGGTGATACTGCGCGCGTGCCCTACGGCGTGAAATCCAACGACACCATTCTCAATTTCACTACGCAAATTGCCGACTTTTTACTTGCCCGCGATGTCAAGCTGTTGATCATCGCTTGTAACACTATGGCCGCAGTGGCGGGCGAGGCCGTGCGGGCGCGCTCGCCTGTGCCGGTGCTTGATGTTATCGATGCTGGTGCGCGTGCGGCGGTGGACATAAGCCAGCGCGGCATAGGCGTGATTGGCACGCCGACAACAGTCAACTCAAATGCTTACGCACGCAATATTCATGCACTTAATCCTGCGCTTAGCGTCTACTCGCAGGCTTGCCCTTTGCTAGTGCCATTGGTGGAAGAGGGTTGGCTTGAACACGAAGTCACGCGCCTAACGTTGCGCGAATATTTAAAGCCTGTGTTTGTTGAGTCTATCGATGCTTTGGTGCTGGGCTGCACGCATTATCCACTGTTGAAACCGCTTATTGGTCAGATTGCAGGGCCGCATATTCGTTTGGTGGATTCGGCTGTAACTATTGCTGAGCAAACTGCGCGTGTGCTGACCGAAATGGAAATGCATAATCCGCAACGTATTGCGCCGCGCTACGACTATGTGGTGACCGATATTCCGCTACGCTTTCAAACCATCGGTTCGCGCTTTTTAGGGCGTGAGTTGAGCCATCTAGAGCAGGTGCGCTGGTAGTTCTGCAAAAAAATGACCTCGAAGTCATTCGCCTGAGCCTTTTTTCCTACACATTTGGTTACACTAGCGCCGATTTTTCGGACAAGGAGCGGCGCAGGTGGCAGTTATAGAGGCTCGAAAACAGCAATGGCAAACCTTGACCACAACCGCATGGGATGTGATGGTGATTGGCGGCGGCATTACTGGCGCTGGTGTGGCGCGCGAAGCCGTGCGACGTGGCCTGCGTACGGCCTTGATCGAGCAAACAGACTATAGTTGGGGCACTTCTAGCCGTTCATCGAAAATGGTGCATGGTGGTTTGCGCTATATCGCCCAAGGCGAGGTGAGACTGACTTGGCATTCGCTGACTGAACGCGAGCGTTTGCTGCGTGAAGCGCCGGGCTTGGTCGAGCGCATGGGCTTTCACTTTGCTCATTTTAAAGGAGTGTTTCCGGGGCGCTGGCCATTTCAGTTTCTCATCACGGTCTATGATCTGCTCGCCGGCGTGCGTGATCATCGTTACTTTAAAAAGCTCAATTATCTGGCTCGCATGCCTGGCCATCGCGGCGAGGGCCTTACGGGCGCCACTCGCTACACCGATGCCGTGGTTGACGATTCGCGTTTAGTGCAGCGCGTGCTCGACGAGGCCGTGGCCGACGGTTTAGTCATGCTCAATTATGTGAAAGCCACCGACTTAGTGATGACCGGTGACCGCGTCACGGGCTTACGTCTGCAAGACACATCAGATGATTTTGGCAGTGACCGAGGCGAGACGGCGGTGGTAGCCGCTAAGGCCGTGATTAATGCCACTGGCGCATGGGCGGATCGCCTACGCCGCAAACTCATCGACGAAGTGCGTGTGCGGCCTTTGCGTGGCAGCCATTTAGTGTTTTCGGCACACCGCCTGCCGTTGAGCGAAGCCTTAATTTGCCATCACCCCGATGATCAGCGTGTGATGTTCATTTACCCTTGGGAAGGCCGCACCATTGTGGGCACGACAGACCTTGATCATCGCGACGATTTGGACCTTGAGGCAACCTTAAGCGAAGCCGAAATGCATTACCTGCTGCGTGGCATCAATGCGCAATTTCCTGCCGCGAAATTTACCGTTGAAGACATTATTTCGACTTGGTCTGGCGTGCGCCCCGTGGTTAGCGCCGGCGATGGCAGTGATCCATCGAAAGAAAGCCGCAGCCATAGCGTTTGGGATAACCAAGGCTTAATTACCGTGACCGGCGGCAAGCTCACCACGTTCCGTTTAATTGCGCTCGATGCCTTGCGGCTGGCGGCGAGGCAGTTGGGCATTACTGTGCGTGATGATGGCGCTGCAATTTTCCGGGCGCCCCAGTCGGGTCCGGCACCTGAGCATTTAACGCCGGCAATGTTTGCTCATGTGGTAGCGCGCTTTGGCATCCATACCCAACGCTTTTTGCGCGAGATGCCAGCTGGCGAGCTCGTGCAAATTGCTGACACCACCACTTTGTTAGCCGAAATTCGCTGGGCTTGTCGCCACGAGCAGGTTGTACATCTCGATGATTTGCTCATGCGCCGTGTGCGTTTGGGTCTATTGCTGCCACGCGGCGGTTTGTCGGCTATTCCGCAGCTCGATGCCATATTGCGCGATGAACTATACTGGTCGGCAGAAAAAATCAGCGCTGAGCGTGTACGCTATGAGTCCATATGGCGGCGTTATTACTATTTGCCAACGGCGGTCAAAGCTCAGGGCTAGTAAATTCAGCTGTCGATACCATTATTTCTGGAGCACCCCACGCATGAATGTGAAGTATCTTGCTCAAACTTGCGGCATAGCGCTGATTTTAGCCTTAGGTCTAGCGGCATGTACGACCACTACTCAGCAGGGTGCTACGGGTATTAATCGCCAACAATTATTGCTGGTGTCATCCGAGCAAGTGGAAGCAATGGCGGCGCAAAGCTATCAAGAAGAGTTGACTAAGGCTTCGAGCAAGCGCGCGCTTAATACCGATAAAGCTAATTTAGAGCGCATACGCCAGATCGCCGATCGTTTAATTCCACAGGTTGTTACTTTTCGCAGCGATGCCTTGGCGTGGCGCTGGGAAGTTAATTTAGAAACTCGCGATGATCTCAATGCTTATTGCGCGCCCGGCGGCAAAATCATGTTTTTCACCGGCATCATCAATAAGCTAAATCTCACCGATGATGAAATTGCTGCCATCATGGGCCATGAAATTGCCCATGCCTTGCGCGAGCACGGTCGTGAGCGCGTATCGCAAGCTTATGCACAAAATGCCGGCCTAAATCTTGTAGGGGCGATCACTGGTATGTCGCAGGGCACGAGCGCCTTATTGCAACAAGCCGCGCAGATTGGTTTAACACTACCTAATGGCCGTGGCCAAGAATCAGAAGCCGACATTATTGGCTTAGAGCTGCTTGCTCGTGCCGGTTACAATCCCAATGCTGCTGTTACCTTATGGCAGAAAATGGCTGCTGCTACTGGCAATAGCAGTGGCTCGTTTTTAAGCACTCACCCAGGCAACGCTCAGCGCATTCGCGATTTGCAAGCAGCCATTCCGAAGGTAATGCCTTTGTATCAGCAGGCAAGGCGTAGCCCGGCGCCAAGCCGAGCCATTGTGCCGCGCACTTAAAATAGGGGCGCTTTAGCTTATGCGCCCCAATTCAGCCAGCTTTTCGCTAGCGCCGGCGTGTCGGTGATCAAACCATCTACGCCCATGGCTTCTAATTCTAATGCTCGCTGGCGGTCGTTTACCGTCCAGGTTGATACCCACAAGCCAGCGCTGTGTGCCTGAGACACTAGCTCAGCGTTAAGCAAATTCACATTCGGGCCTATGGCATCGCAACCTAAGGCCTGCGCGACTTGTACGATGTCGCCAGCAAAAACATCTTCCACTAAAAAGCCACGTGGCAGCTCGGGCGCTTGCTGTTGTAAGCGGTGCAAGAGCCTAGGATTAAATGATGTGCAGCGCGCGCGACCCGCTAAGTTAAAACGCTGCCACATTGCGGGCAGGGCGGCGACTACGGCAACTTCGTCATCCTCGTGCTGAACCTTTAGCTCCAGTTCGATATGGCTAAAGTCGCTGAGTTCGGCTAGCACTTGCGCCAACGTTGGCACGCCTTCGTGCTTTGGCCATGGCGCAAAGCCTTTGTGTGCGGGCTGATGGCAGGCATCCAGCGCGGCTAGCGCGGTAGCGCTGTGCTCACGCACCAAACCATGACCTGAGGTGGTGCGGGATAACTCGGCGTCGTGAATGACCACTAACTCACCGTCGGCACTGAGGTGAATATCAAACTCGACAGCTCGCACGCCGAGGGTGCGCAGGTGCCGAAATCCACTGAGGGTATTTTCTGGGGCTTCGCCGCGCGCACCGCGATGACCAATTAAGCGCATGGCGCTCTCCTTATTTCGCATTTGTGCTGAGTGTAGCCTGCGCAAGGTGAATTCTGTGTGACGCCGAGTCGTGGCTATGGTGTAATCGCGCCCATGTATAAACCACTCTCTGTTTTTATCGGGCTGCGCTACACACGTGCGCGCCGCCGCGATCAATTTATCTCTTTCATGTCACTGAGCTCGATGATTGGGCTGATGCTTGGCGTGGCGGTGCTTATCACGGTGTTATCGGTGATGAACGGCTTCGACCGCGAGCTTAAGCAGCGCATCTTAGGCATGGTATCGCAGTCGACTATTCACGCCACCGAGCCGGTGCAAAACTGGCGCAAGCTTGTGCAAATTGCCGAGGCTAGCCCGGGCGTTACTGCCGCCGCACCGATGTCGCAAGTGCAAGGCATGCTCACCGCCAATGGCCAAGTCAATGGTGCGGTCATCACCGGCATTGCGCCGGAATTTGAAAAAAACGTATCGATCTTGCCGAACTTCATGACACAGGGGCAAATGAGCGCCCTCAGCGATGGCGGCTATGGCATTGTGCTTGGCCAGCAGCTCGCCGATGTCCTTGGTGTGCGCATGGGCGACTCGGTAACACTGGTTTTACCCGAAGCCACGCTGAGCGCGGCGGGTATTATTCCACGCTTTAAACGCTTTACCGTGGTTGGTCTGTTTAAGGTGGGCGCGGAGGTCGATGGCCTACTGGCCTATGTGCATTACGCCGATGCCGGTCGCCTGTTGCGCATTGGCGACCGCGTGCAAGGTGTGCGTTTGAAGGTCGATGACCTGTTTGCCGTACGTGCCACCAATGAGCGCTTATTGGCCACACTGCCGCCGTATTTTTACGCCAGTGACTGGACGCAAACTCAGGGCAGCTTGTTTAACGCCATCAAAATGGAAAAGGCGATGATGTCTTTACTACTACTGCTGATCGTGGCGGTGGCAGCGTTCAATATCGTCTCCAGCCTAGTCATGGTGGTTAATGACAAGAAATCAGACATCGCGATTTTGCGCACCTTAGGTGCCACACCTGGGATGATTCAGCGCATATTCTTAGTGCAGGGCACGGCGGTTGGGCTAGGCGGAACCATCGCCGGCGTGGGTTTGGGCGTGTTGCTATCGCTCACGGTGAGCGACATCGCCGCTGGCTATGAACGCTTGATGAATGTGCGTTTATTCGATGCCTATTTTGTCAATTATCTGCCCACACAACTCGATTGGTTCGATGTCACTTGGGTCGGCCTCACCGCCTTTATTTTGAGCTTCTTGGCGACGATTTATCCGGCACGCCAAGCTGGGCGTATTCAACCAGCGGAGGCTCTGCGATATGAGTGATATTGTTCTCGCTACCCACGCGTTGGGCCAGCAATTTTCTGAAGGTCCGCAGGCGCTTACCGTGCTAAGCGATGTAAGCTTTCAGGTCATGCGAGGTGAGCGTGTCGCCATTGTTGGTCGTTCGGGTTCGGGCAAAACCACCTTGCTGCATTTACTCGGTGGCCTAGAGCTGCCAAGCAGCGGTCGTGTTGAGCTTATGGGTCATGATCTTGCTAGCTTGAGTGAGGCTGCGCGCAGCAAATTACGTAACCAGCACATCGGCTTTGTCTATCAGCTGCATCATCTGTTGCCGGAATTTACGGCGTTGGAAAACGTGAGTTTGCCGGCGGTTATAGGCGGCATGAGTCCTATATTAGCCCGCAAAAAAGCTCATGAATTATTAACGCGCGTGGGTTTGTCGGAGCGTGTTGAGCACAAGCCGTCAGAGCTCTCTGGTGGTGAGCGCCAGCGTGTGGCGTTGGCGCGGGCATTGGTGTGTGATCCGGCACTGGTATTGGCCGATGAGCCCACCGGTAATCTCGACCGTGATACCGCCGAGTCGATTCATCAGCTCATCGTTGAACTTAATGAGAGCTTGGGGATTAGTTTTATTATTGTGACTCATGAAGAGCGTTTAGCGTCATTGGCGCATCGGCGTTTGAGCATGAGCAGCGGTAGCTTGGTCGAAGTGGGTTGAGCTTAAGAGGACATTGAGGCCTATGGTGCCGACGCCTCATCATTCTTGTGCGCAAGACGCTCATCACGGCGCTTTTCCCAGGCGCGGACCACATGCCATCGCCAAAAGTAGCGCATGGCAACGTAGCCCACTGTGCCCAAGATCAGTCCCAGTACGACTGAGCCGAGAAAGAATGGTTTGAGCTGCTGAAGCAGACCTACCTCGAACGCGTCTACGGGCGCATCCGACATATTCAATGCGCGCGTGGCCAAATGTTCTAGCTGATGCCAGGTCAGCATGGGCACATCCAGCAACTGACTGCCAAGCCAGTAGCCGCTATACATAAAGGGCAATAGCGTCAGTGGGTTAGTAATCCATACCAACAGAATAATCAGCGGTAAATTGATGCGAAAGACAATGGCGATGGCGGTGGCCGGCACCATTTGAAAGGGTATGGGTAAGAAAGCACAGAATAGGCCCCAAAACATCGCCCATGATGCCGAGCGGCGGTTTAGATGCCAGAGACTAGGATCGCTCAAGCGGTTGCGTAAAAAACCGAGGCCCTTCATCTCGCGGATCTGCTCCGGAGTGGGAAGGTAGCGACGAATAAAAGCCTTAGCCATGAGCTCTTCCAAGTTCTGCCCAGAAAGAGGGCAGGCCGTAGTCTACACTGAGAGTTGATTCAACTGGAATGGATGCCAGGGGGCAACAGCGTGTCTTCGCTATTATTTGGATTTGTTTCTGGCGTATTTTTGTTGCGCCTGTGGACGCAGCTGCCGTCTTTTATGCTTTGCTTGGCCTATTGCGCCGTGATGTTGGGCGGGATTTTCTTTGCTCAGCTTCTTTGTCAACGCCGCTCATTTCAAGATTTTATCCTCCGCTGGTCAACGCTTGCTGCCATCGGGTTGTGTGCGGGTATGCTCTGCTCTGTATATGCTGCAACGCAAGCGATGGCTCAGCAATTGCCATCGCAGTGTGAGGGTGAGCGCCTCAGTGTGACGGGGCGCATTGTTGGTTTGCCAAGGCCAGCGCAGCCTGTTGGTGAACGCTTTGTCTTTCAGCCTATTTCGGGTGCTAAGTCGTGTTGGCAGTTCGGCGTTAAGTGGCAGCTGAGTTGGCGCGGCGATATTTTATTAAAGCCTGATGAAGTGTGGCGTTTTCAGCTGCGATTGAAGCGGCCCAATGGTGTGGTCAATCCTGGTGGCTTTGATGGTGAGCTGTGGTGGCATCAGAGCGGCATTAGTGCTACTGGCTGGGCGAGTTCCGGCGAGCGTATTGCGGCTGCTGAGACTACGCTCGATGGTCTACGCTGGCGCATTCGCCAACATTTGCTCGCGAACTTTCCAGATCAGCCCGATGCCGCCGGCACCGTATTGGCACTGCTCACTGGTGACCGTGCGGGCATGTCGATTGAGGCTTGGGATAGATATGCGCGCACCGGTATCACGCATTTGGTGGCGATCTCGGGCGTGCACATCACCATGGTTGCCTGGCTAGTGGCGTGGTTTGTTCGTCGCTGCTGGTTGCGTGTGCCGAGGTTGGCGTTGTGGCAGCCAGCCGTGCGTGTGTCCGGCATTATTGGTTGGATGGCGGCGTGTGGCTACGGTGCGCTAGCGGGCATGGAAGTGCCGACGCAGCGCACCTTATTGATGCTAGGAATGATCGTTTGGCTGCGCTGCCTACCGGGCGAGATGCGCGCGACACAAAGTCTGCTATTGGCACTAACGGCGGTGCTACTGCTAGATCCCTTGGCGATTCATTCGGCCGGTTTGTGGTTATCGTTTGCCGCTGTTGCCTTGCTGATGGCCGGCGGCATGGCGCCCGGCGAGGAAGTGAGCTGGCGTGCGGGTTTTCGAGCGCAATGGTTGGCGACGTGGGGTTTGCTGCCGCTGACCTTGGCGTTGTTTTCCCGACTGGCGTGGTTGAGCTTACCGATCAATATCATCGCCATTCCGTGGGTAACGTTTACCGTGGTGCCAGTGGCCATGGCAGGTCTGCTCGCCCACAGCGTCTCCGAGCCCCTGGGCCATGCGCTATGGGCGTTGGCCATTGGCAGCATGGCCGCGCTAGATGAGTTGCTGAAATGGGCGGCAGCATTGCCGGGAGCGGCCATCGATTGGCATTTACCTGGCGCGACGGTGTGGGCGCTGGGTTTGAGTATCGCAATATTGCTGATGCCGCGCGCGCTGCCCGGGCGGCAGTTGGCATGGCTACCGCTGTTGGCACTGTGTTGGTCGCAGCCGAGCTTGAGCGAAGGTCAATTGCGGCTAAGTATTATCGATGTTGGCCAAGGCTTATCGGTGCATGCGGAAACGGCAAAACATCAGCTGTTATTCGACACGGGGGCGGCTTTTAGCGATGACGCCGGCGCTGGTCAGCGTATCATTTTGCCGTATTTGCGCTGGGCTCAGGTGCGCTCGCTTGATGCCCTCGTGTTTAGTCACGATGACAATGATCATACTGGCGGTGGTGGAGCGATCTTGCGTGCGCTGCCGATAGCGCAAGTGTGGGGCGAGTGGCCATCGCATTTGGCGCAATGGCCTGTAGCTGAGCGTCCGCCACGACAAGATTGCCGCAATGGCCAGCGTTGGCAATGGGATGGCGTCGAGTTTGAGTTTTTATGGCCCGATCCTGCGTTTTTACTTAAGCGCGATAATGAGCGCTCATGCGTGCTGCGCATTCGCGCGCAGGGATTTACCGTGCTAATTCCGGCCGATTTAGAGGCGCAAGGCGAATTAACGCTATTGGCGATGCAGCCTGATTTACGTGCAGATTTGCTCTTACTTGGCCATCATGGCAGCAAAACATCAAGCACTGACAGTTGGCTAGATGCGGTTGCGCCGCGCGAAACCATTGCTACCGTTGGTTATCGCAATCGTTTTCATCACCCGCACCCAACCGTGCAGCAGCGTGTGATGGCCAGAGGCATTCCGCTGTATCGAAGCGATGACAGTGGCCTGCTGCGTTATGAGTTTCTTCAGGCGGGGCAATGGCCGCAAGTGCAGCATGGACGATTGCTCGATAAGCATTATTGGCGAGCAAAACCGCCGCTGCTTTCGCCTCAGCCATCTGAAATGCCGCCCTAAGTGCTTGGCGCACTGGCCGCCATCCCTTAGAGTAGCGGCTATTCGCGATGAGGAGATGAGCCTGTGTTTGAGATGATGAAATCTGGCGGGTATTTGATGCTGCCGTTGTTAGTGGCGTCGGTGCTGGCTTTGGCAATCATCCTAGAGCGTGCGTGGTCATTGCGCCGAAGCCGAGTGGCGCCACCACAGTTGTTAAGCCAAGTTTGGCGACAGCTGCAAGCAGGCGAAATGAACGCCGATCAGCTGCGCATATTACAAGCCGGTTCGCCTTTAGGCTCTTTATTAGCAACGGGCTTAATCAACGCGCGTCATGGCCGTGAGCTCACTAAAGAAAGCATTGAAGATGCCGCCACACCTGTCGTGCACGAAATGGAGCGTTACCTAACGCTGCTCGGAACTCTAGCGATGATTTCGCCTTTATTGGGTTTGCTCGGCACTGTCATCGGCATTATTGACGCATTTTTGGTGGTTACTGCCGGTGGTATTAGCGATCCGACAGCGCTGGCTGGCGGTATCTCCAAAGCCTTGGTAACAACGGCTGGCGGCATCTTTGTTGCCATCCCCGCAATGATTATGCACCGTTATTATCTGCGCCATATTCAAGGCTTAATGGTGAGCATGGAGCAGCAGGCGGTGCAGTTGGTCGATATGCTGCACGGCGACCGCGAAGTGGATGTGCTACCTAGCCCAGCTGACTCCACTGCGCCTATTAGCAGCAGCGTTGCAACACCTAGCACAACCGGAGCGGAGGCGTGAAATTAAAGCGCCCAATGGATGATCATTTGGAGCTCAATCTCACGCCGTTGATTGATTGCCTACTGTTTTTGATTATCTTTTTCTTGCTGTCGACCACGTTCGCAAAAACCGGCAAGCTACAAATTACCTTGCCGCAAGCCGATGCCACGGTGCCGGCTGCAAAGAAAAATCCTTTAGAAGTCTCGGTAGATGGTCGCGGCTACTACGCCGTTAATGGTGAAGTATTAGCCGCCAATAGCCCTGAAGCATTGCGTAGTGCCATCGAGGCAAAAGTAGGTGAGAAGCGCGATCAACCACTCATTATTTCTGCCGATGGCCAAGCGCCACATCAATCAGTAGTAACGATCATGGATATCGCCGGTCAGCTCGGGTTTCGTCAAATTGGTATCGGCACGCAAACAGCTGCTACCAGCGCCCCTTAACTTTGGAAATGTATTCATGAGCTTAGTGCCAGTCGAAACCACGAGCTGGGAGTCGTATAAGCGACTGTTAGGCTATACCCGTAAACATTGGAAAATATTTTTGTTTGCCATATTCGGCTTTATTTTGAATGCGCAAACCGAATGGGCTGCGGCGCAGTTATTGAAATACATCATTACTGCTATTCAGGAGCAAGATCAGGCTTCGAAGAATATGTTTCCAGCGCTGATTATTACGCTGTTTTTGGTGCGTGGCATTGGTAGCTTCATTGGTACCTATTATATGTCATTGATTTCTCGAAATATTGTTTATGCGTTGCGGGTTGAGTTATTTGATCGCTTGATGACATTGCCGGCACGCTTTTATAACGAAAATTCGGCAGGTCATATCTCAGCCAAGCTCATGTACAACGTCGAGCAAGTCACAGCCGCCGCCACGGATGCATTAAAAACTATTGTGCGTGAAGGCGCGGTTGTCATTGGCTTGCTGGGCTATTTGTTTTACACCAATTGGAAGTTGTCGTTGTCGCTGCTGCTAGTGGGGCCGCTCGCTGCCTTGTTGGTTCGTGTGGCTAGCAAGCGCTTTCGTAAACTCGCTGTACGCATGCAAAATGCCATGGGTAACCTCAATCACATTGCGCAAGAGGCCATTAACGGCTTCCTCGTGGTGAAGACCTATGGAGGCGAAGATTTCGAGCGTAATCGCTTTGATAAAGCGTCGCGCGAAAATCTTAAGCAGGGTATGAAGATTGTCGTCACTAGCGCCATCAACACCCCGTTGGTGCAGCTGCTAATGGCTGTGGCTCTGGCTGGCGTGATTTGGGTTGCCTTACAGCCAGGCATCACAGGGCAAACCTCGCCAGGCGAGTTTGTTGCCTATATTACGGCGGCAGGCCTGATGGCTAAGCCAATCAAGTCGTTGACTGAGGTCAATGAAAAGCTGCAGCGCGGTATTTCCGCAGCGCAGTCAATTTTCGATGTCATTGATGAGACGCCTGAGCCAACAGGCGGCACTCGTGCCATCACGCGCTTAAAGGGCGAAGTAGAGTTCCGCAATTTACGTTTTGCTTATGAGCCTGGTCAGCCTGTGCTGCATGACTTCTCTTTGAAAGTTACGCCAGGTCAGACAGTCGCTATTGTTGGTCGATCGGGTTCGGGTAAAACAACGCTAGTGAATTTGCTGCCGCGCTTTCACGATGCCGAAGCTGGCGAGCTGCTCATTGATGGTTTCCCGATTGATGACTATCCCGTGGGTGAGCTGCGCAAACAAATTGCTACGGTGAGCCAAAAAGTCATTCTCTTCGATGACACCGTGGCCAATAACATCGCCTATGGTGCCTACCGTCATCTGCCGCGAGAAGCCGTTGTGGCGGCCGCGAAAACGGCTTTTGCTGATGACTTTATTCGTGAACTACCCGATGGCTATGACACTCGCATTGGTCAAGATGGCACGCAGCTATCTGGTGGCCAACGTCAGCGTTTAGCTATTGCTCGTGCGTTGATTAAAGATGCGCCTATCTTGATTTTGGACGAAGCCACGAGTGCGCTCGATAATGAGTCTGAGTTTTATATTCAGGCCGCTCTTGAGCGTGTTATGGAGGGCCGCACGACACTGGTGATCGCCCACCGTTTATCGACGATTGAAAATGCCGACCTTATTGTTGTGATGGATCAAGGCCGCATCATTGAGCAAGGCAATCATGCCGAGCTACTAGCCAAAGGTGGCGCTTACGCGCAATTGCATAGCCGCCATTTTAGTGAGGATGACGATGGCCTCATGGCCTGAGCGTTGGCATCAAGGGCATTTCGCACTGCGCTTGCTATTGCCACTGTCGTGGCTATTTAGCTGGCTTGCCGCACGGCGAAAGCGTGCCTATGTGTCGGGCAAAAAGCCCACATGGCGCGCCCCCGTGCCGATTATTGTGGTGGGCAATATCAGTGTCGGTGGCACTGGCAAAACGCCGCTGACACAAGCAATCGTGCAGCAGTTGCAGGCTGCTGGTTGGCGCCCGGGCATCATCAGTCGTGGCTATGGTGGTCGCTGTGAGTACCCCTGCGAGGTAGGCCTTCAAGCGACACCAGCTGCTGTTGGCGATGAGCCCTTGCTGCTGGCGCGGGCCTGCGGCGTGCCAGTAGTTGTTGATCCTGTGCGTAGTCGCGGAGCTGCTTTTTTGCTAGCGAATCACCCTGAATGTGATGTGATTATTTCCGATGATGGTCTGCAGCATTACGCCCTTGAGCGCGATATTGAAATCGCCGTGATCGATGGTAAGCGGGGCTTAGGCTCTGGTTGGGCTTTACCGGCCGGGCCTTTACGTGAGCCCGCTGCGCGCTTAAATGAAGTCGATTTTGTTGTGCTCAATGGTTCATGGCACTTAACCACGCCAATGCCGGAAAATGCCCACACCATGGTGCTTGAGCCGCAGCCTTGGCTGCCAGTTTGCCTTGAGCAGGCCGATCAAACACCACCGCTGAAAGGTCCGGTGCATGCAGTTGCTGGCATTGGCCATCCACCACGATTTTTTGAGTTACTGGCAAGCCTTGGTTACGGCCCTGAGCCGCATCCGTTTCCTGATCATTACGCTTACCGTGCTGAAGACCTGCGCTTTGAGCCGCCATTGCCACTGGTCATGACCGAAAAAGATGCGGTGAAATGTGCCCAATTTGCACCGCCAAATAGCTGGTATGTGCCGGTAAGAGCTATGCTTCCAGATGTATTTTGGCAGGAGTTATTGGCACGCTTGGCGGAAAAGAAAGCAGCCCAGCCCGACATCACGTGAATTAAAAAAATAGATTGGATATTGCTCATGCTCGATAAAAAACTGCTCGCACTTTTGGCCTGCCCACTCTGCAAAGGCCCATTAGTTCATAAAGAAAATGAACTGATTTGTCGCGCCGATGCATTGGCGTTCCCAGTGCGCGATGGCATTCCTGTGATGCTCGAAGGCGAAGCGCGGATGCTGACTTTGGAAGAGTCTTTACCTGAGCATGGTACGCGCTAAGCGCTGGCAATTAATTATTTGAGCTTCGACTGAGAGGACAAAGCTGATGAGCTTTCGTGTTGTCATCCCCGCCCGTTTTGGCTCTAGCCGACTGCCTGGAAAGCCGCTACTCGATATCGCAGGCAAGCCCATGGTGGTGCATGTCTATGAGCGAGCTTTGCTCAGCGCGGCGACCGATGTAGTAGTGGCCACTGATGATGAGCGCATTGCTGATGCTCTGCGCGCCTACGATGCACCAGTAGTGATGACGCGCGCTGATCATCCTTCCGGTACTGACCGCCTGCAAGAAGTTGCCGAGCTGCTCGGTTGGCAGCGCGATGACATTGTGGTCAATGTGCAGGGCGATGAACCCTTAATCCCGCCCAGTGTGATTAACCAAGTGGCTGATAATCTTGCCGAAGCGGCTGAGGCGGGTATGGCAACCTTAGCTGAGCCCTTGCACGATATTGAGCAACTTTTTAACCCCAACATCGTTAAGCTCGTGCGCGATGTGAATAATTTCGCTTTGTATTTTAGTCGTGCACCAATGCCTTGGGCACGTGATGCGTTTGCGCTTAATCGTGAGCAGCTACCTCCTGAAGCATTATCGTTATATCTGCGCCATCTTGGTATTTATGCCTATCGCGTTGGCTTTTTGCATGACTATGTGTCTTGGCCTCCAGCGCTCATTGAGCAAGTAGAGTCATTGGAGCAGTTGCGTGCTTTGTATCACGGTGTGCGTATCCATGTTGATGTCGCTAATGCTTCTTTGCCGCCTGGCGTGGATACTCAAACCGACCTTGACCGAGTGCGCGCTATTTTGGCGAACTCAGGAACTGCCGGAGCAGTGGCATGAAGTTGGCGGATCGAGAGATAGGCAATTTAGCCACGCCAACAGCCAACTACTCAGAGCTCCCAACGCGCGTGCTCTTTGTTTGTCTCGGCAATATATGTCGCTCACCGACCGCTGAGGCCGTATTTCGTCAGCGCGTTTCACAAGCTGGTTGGAATGCTCTATTGCAAGCAGATTCGGCGGGCACAGCAGATTGGCACACGGGTAAGTCTCCCGATCCGCGTAGCCAGCGTCATGGCGCTGAGCGCGGTTATGATTTATCGCCGCTGCGAGCGCGTCAGGTTAGCTGGCGTGACTTTGATGAGTTTGACTACATCCTTGCCATGGACGATAAAAACTTCGCCGATTTGCAAGCACTGGAGCGTGAAGCTACACACCATTTGGGCCATGAGCCGCGTGCTGTTTTGGCTAAATTCATGGACTATGCACCGGGCCTAGCGAGCGATGTTCCTGACCCTTATGCCGGCGGCCCTGAGGGCTTTGATGAGGTTATTGATCTCGTGGAAGCCGCCTGCGATGGCCTGTTGCGTAGCGTGCTAAAGGCGCGTGGCGTGCTTGGTTGCGGCTGCTAATGAGCTCTGCTATTCGCGAAAATGTTGATTTGCAGGCGTTTAATACGCTAGGTCTAAGTGCTCGCGCCGCTCATTTTGTCGAGCTCAGCAATGAAGCTGATCTCGCGCCATTGCTCGCGCGGGCTCAGGCCGAAGCATGGCCCGTGCAGTTATTAGGCGGGGGTAGCAATATTGTTTTCGCGGGAGACGTATCGGGTTTGACCATCCGCCTAAATTTGCGCGGCATTCGTGTTATTGGCGATAAGCATGGATCTGAAAGTGGCGTCATTATTGAGGCGGCTGCTGGAGAGCCATGGCATGAA
>CAXIBK010000018.1:0-20458 GCA_964022225.1 uncultured Paraperlucidibaca sp. | reverse complement strand
CGAGATGATCGGTGTTTTCAGGCGCGACATGACCGCTAGATTTTTTGCGATGGCCTCACTCTGGCCACGCTCTTCAGCATCGATGCCGGGATGAGCGCCGGGCGTGTCGATAAAAGTGAAGATGGGCATTTTAAAGCGCTCAGCCATTTCCATCAGGCGTAGGGCTTTGCGATAGCCTTCTGGCCGCGGCATGCCGAAGTTACGACGCACTTTTTCGCGCACATCGCGTCCTTTCTGATGGCCAATGACCATCACTGGCTCGCCCATGAAGCGCGCGGTACCGCAAATAAGCGCGGCATCGTCGGAGAAGCTACGGTCACCATGGAGCTCATCGAAATCGGTAAATAAGCGCTGAACATAGTCCATGGTGTAAGGACGGCGCGGATGACGTGAAATCTGTGAGACCTGCCACGAGGTCAGCTTGGCGAAAATATCTTCTGTGAGCGTCAGGCTTTTTTTACGCAGCCGAGCGACCTCGTCATCGATATTCAAGCTGGTACCACCGCCAACTTGCTTTAGCCCTTCAATCTTGGCTTCAAGCTCAGCGATAGGTTGTTCAAAATCGAGATAATCGGGATTCATGAAACGCTCTCATTAACTATGCATCGAGTGTAGCCGACACGGCGCGGCGCGCAAACCCACTACTTAGTACAGTACGCGCACACTATCGTGACCCAAACGCTGGCGTAAACCACGTAGCAATGGATCGGTCAATTTTACTCGCCACTGCTCACTGCCCAAAAAAGTGGCTTGTGCGGCTGGATGTTGTACACGAAAACGCAGCATAGGGCCCTCGGCTTGGCGCTGAGTTTGTAACCATTCGGTGAGGTCGTGAACGCCGCGCAAACCGAGCGCAACGGGCACGGTGAGCTCCAAGCCTTTACTCAAACGCGTGCGGGCATCGACTAAGGGCTGAATCGACTTAGCCACGACTTTGAGCATGCCAGCATACTCATCCATCGACACCTCACCCTCAATAACGAGCACACTATCGCTGCTTAATAACGGCTTTACTTGTTCTAAAACTTCACTAAATACAGTTACTTCAACACGTGCCGTGCGATCATCGATGGTCAAAAATGCGCGTGAGCCACGGGCGCCTTTCATGATGCGATGCCCCATCAGCAAACCAGCAACCGTGGTGTTTTGACCACGACGCGTGGGTTGTAATTCAGCCAAGCGACAAGTCACCAAGCGGCTTAACTCCGCTTCATATTGATCAATTGGATGACCAGTAAGGTATAGCCCGAGCGTTTCTTTTTCGGCCTGCAAGCGCTCATCTTCGCTCCACTCCATGGCCTCAGACCATTCACCGGAGGGCGCGGCTTCGAGCACATCGCCAAACAAATCAACCATGCCGCAGTCGTCATTGCGCGCTTGCTGCTCAGCTGCAGCCACCGCATTTTCAAGTGAGGCCATGAGTACGGCGCGATGAGCGCCTTGATCATCGAGCGCACCGGCACGAATGAGCGCTTCTAGCGAGCGCTTATTGAGTTTGCGTAAATCGATGCGGCGGCAAAAATCAAAAAGATCCTTAAATCCGCCATCTGCTTCGCGTGCCGCCAAAAGCGATGCCACTGGGCCTTCACCGACGCCACGAATCGCGCCAAGACCGTAGACCACTTCACCAGCATCATTGGCGACAAATCGAAACGCTGACTCATTCACGCTAGGCGGGCGAATGGTCAAGCCCATGGCGCGGCACTCCTCAATGAAGACCACGATTTTGTCGGTGTTGGCCATCTCAGATGACAACACGGCGGCCATAAACTCGGCCGGATAATTTACTTTTAGCCACGCGGTCTGATACGACACTAAGGCATAGGCCGCCGAGTGCGACTTGTTGAAGCCGTAGCCTGCGAACTTTTCCATCAAATCAAAAATGCCGCCAGCTTGCGCAGGATCAACGCCGCGAGCGCCCGAGCCTTCCATGAACTTTACGCGCTCTTTGGCCATCTCCTCAGGCTTTTTCTTACCCATGGCACGGCGCAACATATCCGCGCCACCAAGCGAATAGCCCGCCAAGACCTGAGCGATCTGCATGACCTGCTCTTGATAGAGGATGACGCCGTAGGTGTTTTCCAGCACAGGCTCAAGCTCGGGGTGTGGATAAGCCACATCGGCACGGCCATGCTTACGATTGATGAAGTCATCGACCATGCCCGACTCAAGTGGCCCAGGTCGATACAATGCCACCAATGCCACCACGTCTTCGAAGCGTGAAGGTTTCAGCTTCTTAATCAGCTCCTTCATGCCGCGCGATTCGAGCTGGAATATCGCCGTGGTTTTACCTTCGGACATGACCTTATAAGGCTCAGGATCATTGAGCGGAATGCGCTCAATATCAATCGGCGCTTCGCCACGGCGTGCGCGCTTGGCGTTGATGTCTTTTAAGGCCCAATCGATGATGGTGAGTGTACGCAGGCCCAAGAAGTCGAACTTCACCAAACCGACCGATTCGACGTCATCTTTATCGTATTGGCTGACCCATTTTCCCTCATCGTCGGTATAGACCGCAGTGAAGTCGGTAAGCTTACCTGGCGCGATCAAAACGCCACCGGCGTGCTTACCAACGCCACGGGTAATGCCTTCGAGGCGCATCGCCATTTCCCAAATTTCCAGGGCATCGTCGTGATCGCTAAGATCAGCCACGCTGAGTAACTCCTCCAGCATGGGCTCCTGTTCACGCGCTTCTTGCAATGAAATACCGGGCGTAAATGGGATCATTTTCGACATACGATCGGCCAAGCCATAGGCCTTGCCGAGTACTCGCGCGACATCGCGAATGACCGCCTTGGCCGCCATAGTGCCAAAGGTAATAATTTGCGACACGGCTTGGCGGCCATAATGATTGGCCACGTAGTCAATGACTCGATCGCGACCTTCCATACAAAAATCGATATCGAAGTCAGGCATCGAGACCCGTTCGGGATTCAAAAACCGCTCGAATAGTAAGTCGTATTTGATCGGGTCAAGATCAGTAATTAATAGCGAGTAAGCCACCAAGGAACCGGCTCCAGAGCCACGCCCTGGCCCTACTGGCACGCCGTTTTCTTTCGCCCAGCGAATGAAATCCATGACGATGAGAAAGTAGCCGGGAAAGCCCATCTGGTTAATGATGGTGAGCTCAAACTCAAGCCTGGCTTTGTATTCGGCCTCGATTTCGGGCATGTCGGCGCGGGTGCGGTCGAAGAGTTTATCTAGACGCTTTTGCAGGCCTTCGTGCGAAAGCTGCGAAAAATACTCGGCCATGGTCATGCCCGGTGGCACCGGAAAATCAGGCAGATAGTTTTTGCCTAGACTCAAGCTCAAGCTACAACGCTTAGCGATCTCAACCGTGTTGGCTAAGGCCTCAGGAATGTCGCTAAACAACTCCTGCATCTGCTCGCTGCTTTTGAAGTATTGCTCAGCGCTGTATTCGCGTGGGCGGCGTGGGTCATCGAGGGTATAGCTTTGCGCAATGCTCACGCGCACTTCATGCGCCTCAAACTCGTCCGGCGTCAGAAAGCGCACATCGTTGGTCGCAACTACTGGGCACTGACGCCGCTCGGCCAAGGCCACAGCGGCATGTAAATGATCTTCCTCGCCTTCACGACCGGTGCGCTGCAACTCTAAATACACGCGCGATGGGCACAGCGTCATCCACTCCGTCAGCAGCCTATCAGCTTGTGCAATATCGCTGCCAATGAGCGCCTGCCCGACATCACTCACTCGGCTGAGTAAGAAAATCAGGCCCTCGTGGCGCGTTTTTAGTTCGCTATAGGCCAACACTGGCCGACCCTGCTCTTGACCTGAAATATAGGCCTCAGACAATAGCGCGATAAGATTTAAATAGCCGGCGTGATTCATCACCAGTGCTGTCACTAGGCTCAGCGACTCGCCATGACGAATGACAAGATCGGCACCGAAAATTGGCTTGATGGCTTTTTTCTGCGCCGCTTTAAAAAACTTTACCAAGCCGTAGACATTCATCAAATCGGCCATCGCCACCGCAGGCATCTCGGCCTTTAATGAGGCTGAGACTAGGGCGGGAATTCGTACGATGGAGTCTTGCAGGGAAAACTCAGAACGCACGCGTAAATGCACAAAACCGGTCATGGAGCACTCATCGCTAAAAACTGACGCACCGGCGCAAACGAGCGGCGATGCTGGGGCAAGGGGCCAAGCTCTGCGAGCGCTCTCAAATGCGCAGGCGTTGGGTAACCCTTATGACGATCAAAACCATAGCTAGGATGTGCGGCGTGCAACTGAGCCATCTCGCGGTCGCGAGCGACTTTCGCCAAGATGCTTGCGGCACTGATTTCTGCCACCGTGCCGTCGCCTTTAACGATAGCTTCTGCTGTCATCGGCAATACTGGGCAGCGATTGCCATCAATCAAGGCATGATCTGGCTGAATGTTCAGCGCCGCCACTGCACGTTGCATAGCGAGCATGGTCGCTTGCAGGATATTTAATTCATCGATCTCTTCTGGCTCAGCACGGCCAAGCGCCCAGGCCAAGGCATCGCGCTCAATGATGGCGGCCAAAGCTTCGCGGCGTGCGGCGGTGAGCTTTTTTGAGTCTGCTAAGCCCGCAATCGGCTTTAGTGGATTCAAGATGACCGCGGCCGTCACTACCGCACCGACCAATGGTCCACGACCTACTTCATCCACCCCCGCAACTAATCTCATGGCACACGCACCGGCTTAGCAAGCAGCTCAGTAATCGCCTGCGCACCGGTAAGGCTGGCATTGCGTGCTAGTTGCTCATGGAACTGATCGAAGCTAGCGGCTGTCTCACTCACACGCACAGGGTCATTGAGCCAAGCCAGTACCTCATGAGCGATATTTTTCGGATTAGCCTGGCCTTGCAAAAGCTCGGGCACAATACGCCGCCTAGCAAGCAGATTTGGCAGGCTAACAAATGGAATACGCACCAAAAAGCGCGCAATAAGCCAGGTTAACCAATGCAGACGGTAAGTCACCACCATTGGTTTTTTCAGCAATAAGGCCTCAAGCGTGGCAGTGCCTGACGCCAGTGCAATAACATCGGCGGCAGCCATCACTTCGCGACCAACACCAGCGCCTAAGCGTTGATCAAACACACGAATACTCAACTCAGAAAAACCTGCAATCAACGCATCAATATCAGCGCGGCGCTCGGCGTTGATTGCCGGAATGAGAAATACGCAGTCTGGGCGTTTAGCGTGGATGCCTCGCGCGGCTTCCAATAGTAATGGCAACAAACTTGCCACCTCGCCACGACGACTGCCCGGCAATAGCGCAATATAAGGCGCAGGCGTAAGGCCTAAACGCTGTTGTGCAGCGGCGGTGTCATTAATGCGCGGCATGGAATCGGCGAGCGGATGGCCGACAAAGACAGCATCGACATCGTGCTGATCATAAAAAGCTTTTTCGAATGGCAATAAACACAGCATTAAATCGACACTGGCGCGAATGCCGTGAACACGGCCCTGACGCCAAGCCCATACCGACGGGCTAACGTAATGCACGGTGCGCAGACCTTTTGCTTTTAATTCGGCAGCAATACGCAAATTAAAGTCAGGCGCATCGATGCCAATAAAGACATCAATTTTTTGCTCAAGCAGAAAGCTAATGAGCTGATCACGAATGCCGAATAACTCACGCAGGCGGCCCAATACTTCAACTAAGCCCATGACCGACAAACGCTCCATCGGCACCAAGGTTTCAGCCCCCTCACTGAGCATTTGTGGGCCGGCAATGCCGATGAATCGGGCATGCGGGTGCTGCAGCTTTAATGCGCGAATGAGGTCAGCACCGAGCGTGTCGCCAGAGGCTTCACCGGCGACGATGCCAAAGATGGGGCCTGGCGAATTCATCTGCTCACTCACTTCATGCGTATAAAGACAGCAGAGCTACCGACCTGCATTAGCGCGCAATACCGCGAGTGGACTCACGCAATGTGTCGATAAATAGCTGGATTTCTGGCGCCTCTACGGCCAACGCCTCCAACACGGGGTAAGCTGCCTCTAGCGTTAGGCCATCGCGATACACCGCTTTATAAGCTTTGCGCAGGGCATTTAGCGTTTGCGACGACCAACCGCGGCGCTTCATGCCTTCGAAGTTCATGCCACGGGCTTCGGCGGGATTACCACTGGCCATGACATAGGCCGGGATATCTTTAAATAAGGTGGTGCCACCACCCAGCATGGCGTAGGAGCCAATGCGACAGAATTGATGAATACCGGAATTACCGCCGATGATGACGCTATCGCCAATAACCACATGACCTGCGATGCCGACGTTATTAGCAAAAATACCGTCGTCACCAATGATCACATCGTGGGCAACATGGGTATTGACCATAAGCAAGTTACGGCTGCCTATGCGCGTGAGGCTTTGGTCTTGAATGGTGCCACGATGTAGCGTGCACGACTCGCGAATGACGTTATCGTCACCAATCTCTAAGCGCGTAGGCTCACCACGGTATTTTTTATCTTGGCAATCGCTGCCGACCGAGGCGAATTGATAAATGCGGTTGCGTTGGCCAATTACCGTTGGGCCAGTAATGACAGCATGTGGTCCAACCCATGTGCCGGCGCCAATCACCACATCCGGACCTACGATGCTGTAGGGACCAATGCAAACATCGTCTGCTAGCTCAGCCTTGGCATCGACAATGGCCGTAGAGTGAATTTGTGTCATAGCATTTGCTCGGCAATGATAATATCGGCACTTGCTGCAAGCTGACCATCAACTAAAGCACGGCAAGAAAACTTATAAATGTGGCGGCGTGATCCTGTTGCAACTGCTTCTAGCACAAGCTGATCACCGGGCACTACTTGACGCTTAAAGCGCACATTATCGGCACCAGCAAAGACATATAAGTGGCCTGTTTCAGGGCTTTTTTCGTAGGTATAAAACCCTAAAATTCCGGCAATTTGCGCCATCGCCTCAATCATCAAAACACCGGGCATGATTGGCTTTGCGGGGAAATGGCCCTGAAAAAACTGCTCATTAATAGTGACGTTTTTATAGCCAACTATACGCTTTCCCTTTTCAATTTCAGTCACGCGATCGACAAACAAGAATGGGTAACGCTGTGGCAAATAATGCATGACTTGCTGAATATCTAACATGTTTTCTCTCCAAGCGGCCCAAGGTGAACCTAAGGCCGCACAACGACCATTCTTAGTCGCAGTTTTTTTCTAGTCGTTGCACGCGCGTGACAAGATCATCTAGTCGTCGCAGGCGCACCGCCATTTTTTTCCAAGATTCTGTGCGATCAAAAGCCGTACCTGATGAATACGAACCTGGCTCAGTAATCGACTTTGTCACCATGGTCATTCCAGTGATTTGTACACCATCACAAATCTCAATATGGCCCACGACACCGACGCCGCCAGCTAAAATACAATGCGCGCCAATGTGCGTGCTGCCAGAAATACCGCAGCACGCGGCAATCGCGGTATGCGCGCCGATGATCACATTGTGTGCAATTTGTACTTGGTTATCGACGATGACACCGGCATGAATCACAGTATCCTCTAAAGCGCCACGATCGATCGTAGTGTTGGCACCAATGTCTACATCATCGTGAATGACCACGGCACCAAGCTGGGCAATTTTACGCCAGTGACCGCGCTCATTAGCAAAGCCAAATCCATCGCCACCAATGACCGCGCCACTATGAATTTGCACACGGTTACCTAGGCGGCAATCGTGATAAATAACAACGCGGCTGCGAATGCGGCAGCCTTCGCCTAACACCACACGATCATGAATGATGCTGCCAGCCTCAACAATACTGCCTGCGCCAATGCGTACGCCTTCGCCGATGACTACTTGAGCAGCGATGCTAACGCCCTCGCCTAGGACAGCGGTATCGGCCACAACAGCACTGGAATGAATGCCCATAATGGGCTTAGGCGTGCGATCAAAGCGATGTGACAAGGTCGCGAATGCTAAATAAGGGTTTGCCAGTAGCAGGGCATTTCCGGTGAAGTCACCCAAATCATCGGGGCGCAATAAGACCGCTCCAGCATTAGTCGACATAAGCTGGCTGCGATATTTGGGATTTGCTAAAAAGGCAAGCTCGTGACCTTGCGCAGCCGCCAAGGTATTCATAGCACTTACACGTTGGGCGGGGTCGCCGCGCAGTTCAGCACCGACTGCTGCTGCCAGCTCACCTAAACTGATGTCAGCAGCAGTCATAGCTTATTTACCCGCGTTTAAACGATCAACCACACGCTTGGTTAGGTCTAATTCAGGCGCGACGTAAACCGCCGAACGACGATCAAGAATGATGTCATAGCCACCTGATTTGCGCAGATCATCCAAAATGCCTTCTAAGTTTGGCAGCAAGCGTTTCAATAAGTCTTGTTGTGCTTGCTGAGTACGCTCTTGCACTTGCTGGATCAGCGTATTGAATTCTTGCGCCTTCTTATCGGCTTGATCACGCAGCGCTTTTTTATTGCTTTCGGTCATAGTCGCGTTTTCTTTTTGAAAACGCTGCTCCATGGCCTTAATGTCATTACGCAAAGCATCGAGACGGTCACGCTGCGGCTTCATCTCAGCATTTAGTTTTTCTTGTGCGGTACGAGCGGCATTCGATGCTAAAAGTGCAGCCTCACGATCAAGCATAGCGATCTTGGTGCCATCGGCAGCTAAAGCTGGCAGAGCTGAAAACAATGTGGCGCCCAAGACGACGCTGGCTAGTAGTTTTTTCATTACGCTTAGAATCCTTGTCCGAGTGAGAATTGGAACATTTGTGTATCGTCGCCCTCTTTTTCGCTAAGTGGCTGAGCAATGGCAAATGTTAGCGGCCCGATAGGCGTAATCCATGACAGCCCTAAACCAACGCTATAGCGCATATTGCTGAGTGATGGCTTGTAGTCCTCGCCAGCAAATCCTTGCAGCTTAGTATCGAAAATATTACCCGCATCGAAGAATGCCAAGGTACGAACCTTGTTGTTGTCTTCAATAAATGGGGTGGGGAAGATCAGCTCCATACCGGCTTCGATTTGTACGTTGCCACCAACTGACTCTGCCACTGCGCCATTTATCAATGTTGGCGGATTCGTAAACGTATTTAGCAAACGACTTTTTGGCCCCATGGAATTATCGCGATAACCACGCACTGAACCGAAGCCACCACCAAAGAAGTTGCGATAGAACGGCAGGTCATCACCACCACCAATGCCATCACCATAACCTAGACGAGTGAAGGCGCGACCAACCCAACGGCCCATGACAGGAATATAGCGCTGTGCGTTATAGGTCAGCTTATAAAAACCAACATCGCTACCCGGCAAGCCCATTTCCAAAGCAACCGTTTGTGAGCCACCAGCGGTTGGGAAAACACCGCGATTAAGCGTATTGCGCTGCCATGAGGCACTACCTAAATAGGTGTTTAAGCTGCTGCCATATTTCTGATCGAAGTTATAGACCACCTCTGATGGCTGAACGCCAATTTTCACATCAGTGATGTCATAGCCCGCCGAGAAACTAATGGTCTCAGTTTCATCAATGGGATAGCTAAAGCTGATATTGCCGCCCATAGAGTCAGTGGCGTAGTTACTAATGTTCAAGTTATCGAACTTAGTTTGGCGCAAATACACATTAAAACCGCGACTAATACCTTCAGGCGTGTAGTACGGATTTAAATAGGAGAAATTATAGGAGTCACGGATGTCCGAGCGGTTCAAGCCAATCGATACGCGATTACCTGTGCCTAAAAAGTTGGTTTGGCTGACACTGGCACCGAACACCACGCCGGCGTTTTGTGAATAACCAACGCTGGCTGAAATCGAGCCCGACGGTTGCTCAACCACGGAAACATTGACGTCGACTTGGTCAGTTGTGCCTGGCACACGAACATTTTCACTTTTCACTTCACCAAAGAAGCCCAAGCGCTCTAAACGCACTTTCGATAGGTCAATTTTCTCACCAGATGCTTGTGCACCCTCAAATTGACGCATTTCGCGGCGCAGAACCTGGTCATCAGTTTTTAAGTTGCCGGTAAAATTGATTCGACGTACCGACATCACGCGATTGGGGTTGATGTAATAAACCAATTTTGCTGTTTTAGTAGCGTCGTCAAGCTCAGGCACGCCTTGTACATCGGCAAATAAATAGCCTTCACGCCCTAAACGGCGATTGATGATATCGCTGGTTAAAGTGACAATTTTTTGTGAATAGGTTTGGCCAGGTTGAGTCAGCAACAACGGCTTGAGCTCGCTTTCAGGCACGGGAAATTCACCGGCCATACGCACATCGCCGACTTTATATAAGTCGCCTTCTTTCACGTTAATATCGATGTAGACCTGATCTTTATCGGGCGACAAGCTGACCTGTGTTGAGGCCACATTGAAGCGTAAATAACCACGATCGAGATAGTAGCTGCGCAGTGTTTCTAAATCGGCACTGAGCTTTTCGCGTGAGTACTTATCATCGCCATAAATAAATGACAGCAGATGACTGGACTGAAGCTGCAGCTGCTTTAACAATTCGGCATCGTCAAACACATCATTGCCATTAATGCTAATACGCTTAATGCGCGCTGTATCACCTTCTTTGATGTCAATGGTCACGGCCACACGGTTACGCGGCAGTGGTTTGGCTGTGGCGGTAACAACAGCGCCATAGCGGCCTTGAGCGGCGTATTGGCGCTGTAATTCGAGCTTGACCTGATCAAGTGCGGCGCGTTTGTATACCTCGCCCTCACCCAAGCCAATCGATTTCAAGCCCTTGATAAGATCGTCTTTGCCGATCGACTGGTTACCTTTGAGCTCAATGCTAGCAATGCTAGGTCTTTCGACCACACGCACAACCATGTCATTGCCGTCACGCAACACTTGCACATCTTCAAACTGACCAGATGCAAACAGCGCGCGCACAGAGTCAGCGCCTCGTTCATCGGTCAGCATGCTGCCGCTGGAAACCGGCAGTAAGGCATAAACACTAGCAGCTGACAAACGGCCCAAGCCCTCTAGTCGAATGTCTTTGATGACAAAGCTTTCGGCATGGACAGGGACACTGATCACAGCAGCGGCCAGAGGTAATAAAGCAAAAGCGGGCCACGATGGCCGAAGCGGATTAATCACTCAGTATTTCCCGTCAAAACAAGCGGCGTATGTCGTTTAAAATGGCCAGCAGCATGACACTACCCATGATGGCGACCCCAACACGCAAACCAAACTGTTGCACAGCCTCCGGTAAGGGACGGCGCCAGACAGCCTCGATGGCGTAATACAGCAAGTGCCCCCCGTCCAAGACGGGAATGGGCAGTAAATTTAACACTCCTAAGCTCACACTCAACAGTGCCATAAAGCCGAGCATGGCTTGCCAGCCAATATCTGCAGTTTGGCCTGCGACTTTAACAATGGTAATCGGCCCACTCAAGGCATCAATACCAATCAGTCCAGTGACCATTTTGCCTAATGACGACAGCGACAAGCTAATCAAGTGCCCAGTTTTGTTTAGCGAAGCAAATAACGCGTCAACTGGACCTAGGTTGGCATTACGACGATAACTGGCTGGAATATCGACTGGCGCTTCTACTACCCCCACGCCCAAACGACCACGCGAGCCATTCATTGCGGAACGATCAAGCTCGGGCGTGACGGTTAAAACGATAGTTTCGCCGTCGCGCACCAAGTCCCAGGTCATGGCTTTATCGGGACTGGCAACAATGGCCTCAACGATTTCAGCCCATTGCGCAATGGCTTGGCCATCGATACGCAAAATACGGTCTTGCGCTTGCAGACCGGCGCGATCGGCAGGACTGCCCTCTTGCACCACGCCAATAACCGGTGGCATGACCGGCGTCCATGGCAACATGCCGAGCTCGCGATACGGGTCAGCATCGGTGCCTGTTAAATACTTATTCAGCGTAAGCGTGCGCTCTTGTGTGCTGGTGGCACCGCTTGGGCGAACTTCAAAATTTAATTTACCAGACTCGCCCATATGGTCGATAAGCGCATAAGTTGACGACTCCCAGTTGTTCACTAAGCGCTCGCCAATACGAATTAGCTCATCGCCAGGCTGCATACCGGCCATGGCTGCGGGACTATCGGGCAATACGCGGCCGACAATCGGGCGTAGACCACCATCACCCTGCATGAATAGGAACCAATACAGCACAACAGCCAGTAATAAGTTAATCGCAGGGCCGGCGGCGACAATAGCCATACGCGTCCATACCGACTGACGATTAAACGCACGAGGCTTTAGCGCTTCCGGCACATCACCTTCTCGCTCATCGAGCATGCGCACATAGCCGCCCAAAGGAATCATTGATAGCCGATACTCAACGCCGTCTTTGGCTGTACGACGCCATAGGGCAGGACCAAAACCTATAGAAAACGTAAGAACTTGCACGCCGCAGCGACGAGCCACCCAGAAGTGCCCAAATTCATGAATCGCAATGAGTGGCCCTAAAACTAGGATACCGGCGAGAACAATAGTAAGAAATGACATCTGTTTGTCCTCGTTTAGTCGCGTGAGAGATCTGGTAGCGACGCAATATATTTGGTCGCGCGCGCGCGGGCTTCTTGATCGGCAGACAAGATAGTAGCTAATTCGCTGGCCGGCCGCACGGGCATTTGCTGCATGACCGCCTCAATTACCAGTGCAATACCTTGAAAGGTCAATTCGCCTGCTAAAAATGCAGCAACAGCCACTTCATTGGCGGCGTTTAAGACACAGGGCCAGGTGCCGCCAGCAGCTATCGCCTCACGTGCTAAACGCAAGCAAGGGAAGCGCTCAGTATCTGGCGCCATAAAGCTGAGGTCGCCGAGGCGAGTGAAGTCTAATGGCGCGACACCTGAGCTCATGCGCTCAGGCCATGCCAGGGCATGCGCAATTGGAGTGCGCATATCAGGCTGCCCCATCTGCGCTAATACAGAGCCATCGGCATAACGCACCATGGAGTGAATCACGCTTTGCGGATGCACCACCACTTCGACCTGGTCAGCTCGTGCGGAAAATAGCCAGCACGCCTCGATCAGCTCTAAACCTTTATTCATCAAGGTTGCTGAGTCGACAGAAATTTTCTGCCCCATCGCCCAATTGGGATGCTTCACAGCCTGAGCAGGCGTGACTTGCGCAAGCTGCTCGGCACTGGCATGCAAAAATGGACCGCCGGATGCCGTTAAAATTAATGACTCAATGCCTGACTCAGCAAGGCTGACCGGCGTGCCGTTGGGTAAACACTGAAAAATGGCATTGTGCTCGGAATCGATAGGCAGCAAGGTCGCACCATGCTCAGCCACAGCCTCCATAAAGATCGCGCCAGACATGACCAAGGCTTCTTTATTGGCTAGCAATACACGTTTGCCCGCACGCACGGCTGCCAAGGTTGGTAATAGGCCAGCAGCACCAACTATCGCTGCCATCACAGTGTCGACCTCTGCTGTGTGAGCTACCTCAGCCAAGGCATCTGCACCAAAGCGAACTTCAGTGCTGGGTGCTGAGTCTTTCAGCATGCCACGCAAGCGCTGTGCATCCGCCTCGCTGCCAACGACGGCAACCATCGGTTGCCAGCGCTCACAAAGCGCCGCTAAAGCATCAATTTGCCTGTGCGCCGTGAGGGCATAAACGCGGTATCGCTCGGGATGACGCGCTAACACATCAAGCGTGCTCTGACCAATAGAGCCAGTTGCACCTAATAGCGTAATAACCTGTTGCTTGTGCTCGGGCAAATGAGGCATGAATTAGAAGCCACCCGCCAACCACCAACCTGCCATAAACACTGGAGCGGCTGCGGTAATGGAGTCGATGCGATCAAGCGCGCCGCCATGACCGGGGAAAATCTTGCCGGAGTCTTTAATGCCCGCACGGCGCTTGGCCATAGACTCAAACAAATCTCCCAGCACCGACGCCAAGACCGTCAATAAAGAAATGCTCATAAACAGTACCGAGCGCACCACATCCAAGGATAGATAAGCAGTCACGCCGGCGATGATCAAACTAGTTAGCACCAGGCCACCGTATAAGCCCTCACGAGTTTTTGCAGGGCTAACATTAGGGGCTAACTTAACGCGACCAAAGCGCCGGCCGGCAAAATACGCACCGGTATCGGCACCCCATACCAGCAGCAACACATACATCAGCCACCATGGCGACTGTGCATGCAAAGCCACCAAACCGGCCCATGTTGGCAGCAATAAAAGCAGGCCAATAACGCTCATGCGTGCTGGCGTATCCCACTGCTCAGCTTGTGTTGGATAGCGCATTACCCAGCCCAAAGCGACTAACCAACCCAGCGCCGCTGCCACCATCAGCAAGCCTGTATTGGTGTTGAAGCCTTGGTGCTGAAAATAGGCTAGGCCGAAGGCTACGACCGCAAGAAACGTGAAGCGCTGTGCATATGACGTTAAGCGCATCAAGGCCGTCCATTCATAGGCCGCAATTAATACCAAGACGGTTGCGAACATGGGGAAGGCGCCAACGACGCCACCAAAAACACACCATAAAACTATCGGCAGCAGTATCAGGGCGGTGATCACACGTTCTTTAAGCATGTAAGGCCTCTATTTGTTCTGATGTTCGGCCAAATCGGCGCTGGCGCTGGGCATAATCTTCCAGTGCGACTTGCAGCTGCTCATGGCCAAAATCTGGCCACAATGCATCGCTAAAATGCAGTTCGGCGTAGGCCGCCTGCCACAAAACAAAATTACTTATACGCAACTCGCCACCCGTGCGAATTAGCAAGTCTACTGGCGGCAAATCAGACATCTCCACCATTCCTGCTAAACGCTCAGGCGTGATATCTGCAGCTTTCAGCTCACCCTTTTCGACTTGTGCAGCAAGTCGTTGAGCGGCCTGCGTCACATCCCACTGACCACCATAATTCACCGCGATGATTAGCGTCATGCGCGTGTGATGTGCCGTTTTTGCCTCTGCCGCCTGCATGCCAGCCTGCAACTCACTGGAAAACGCGGAACGATCGCCAATAAAGCGCAGACGAATACGGGCACGATCCAGCTCTTGTACACGAGCATCGAGGGCAAATAAAAATAACTGCATCAGAGCAGCAACTTCATCGGGTGGACGACGCCAGTTTTCGCTAGAAAAAGCAAAAACGGTGAGTACGTCTACTGGAACTTTCGCCGCTAACTCAACCACTTGGCGCAATGCTAGCTCGCCAGCGCGATGGCCTTCATTACCAGGCAAATCACGCAGCTTAGCCCAGCGATTATTACCATCCATGATGATGGCAATATGGCGCGGTAAGCTCGTTACAGTGGCTGCATCTGGCGCCACAGTCTCGGCAGGAGTCGAGGCTGTCATGACTTATACCTGCATCAACTCAGCTTCTTTGTCGGCCAACATTCGATCGGCCTCCGCCACGCTTTTATCAGTAATTTTCTGAATTTCTTCACTTGCGCGACGCTCATCATCTTCAGAGATTTCTTTCTCTTTTTGCAGCTCTTTAATATCCGCCAATACATCACGGCGAATATTACGAATAGCAACACGGGCGCCTTCGGTTTCATTACGTGCCAGCTTCTGCATGTCTTTACGTGTCTGCTCAGTCAATGCTGGCAATGGCACACGAATCACATCTGCAGTGACTGGGTTTAAGCCCAAGTCGGAGTTACGAATGGCTTTATCAATGGCCGCAACCATGGTGCGCTCGTATGGTTGAACGATAAGTGTGCGTGCATCATCAACGTTGACATTGGCCACTTGCATCAGCGGCGTATCGGTTCCGTAATAAGGCACCATTACGTCTTTCAACATTGAGGGATGGGCACGGCCGGTGCGCACACGACTAAACGCTTGCTCTAGTGCATCGAGCGATTTACGCATACGAACCGCGCAGTCCTTTTTAAGATCTTCTAACATGGAGAGCTCCTACTCAACGAGTCACCAGAGTGCCTTCATGCTCACCAACAACGAGATTGAGCAAAGCACCTGGCTTATTCATATTGAAAACGCGTAGCGGCATATCATGGTCACGGCATAAGCAAATAGCCGTTAAGTCCATGACGCCAAGCTGTTTAGATAAGACTTCATCGAAAGTCAGTGTGTCGTACTTCACTGCACCTGGAAACTTCACCGGATCGGCATCGTATATACCATCCACTTTAGTGGCTTTAATCACGATATCAGCGGTGATTTCAATGCCACGCAAACAAGCCGCGGTATCAGTAGTAAAGAATGGATTGCCTGTGCCGGCAACAAAGATACAGACATCGCCACCATGCAAATGACGCACGGCAGCACGGCGATCGTAATGGTCAACAACGCCGCTCATGGGAATCGCTGACATTAGACGAGTTTTGATGTTATTACGCTCTAGCGCATCGCGCATTGCGATACCGTTCATCACAGTTGCCAGCATGCCCATATGATCGCCAGCAACGCGATCAAGGCCAGCTTGCTGCAGTTCAGAACCACGGAATAAGTTGCCGCCGCCAACTACAATGCCGACTTGCACACCAATACCGACTAACTGACCAATCTCCAAAGCCATGCGCTTCAGTACTTTAGGATCGATTCCCACCTCAGCATCGCCCGCTAAGGCCTCACCTGAGAGCTTAAGCAAAATGCGTTTATGGGCCAAACGATGGTCAGTCATAGTGAATAAACCTCGGTAATGAAATCGCGCAATGCGCGTTAAGTGGCGCAGAGTTTACCGCAAAAAAAGGCCCCAAAGAGGGGCCTTTTTCATATCACTGACGAGTTACTTACTTAGCAGCTGCAGCAGCGGCTTGAGTAGCGGCAACCTCAGCAGCAAAGTCGACCTCTTTCTTCTCAATGCCTTCACCTACTTCTAAGCGAATAAAGCGCGTAACCGCCAAGCCAGCTTTTGCCAGTACGGCACCAACTTTCTGATCGGGATCGATGACAAAGGCCTGCTCGGTCAATGACACTTCGCTTTTGAACTTCTTCAGCGTGCCTTCCACCATTTTTTCAACGATGTTGGCAGGCTTACCAGATTCAGCGGCTTTAGCGGCAGCAATTTCTTGCTCTTTCGCCAGCACTTCGACTGGGATATCTTCAGCATTCACCACTAATGGATTGCTAGCGGCAACGTGCATCGCTACTTGCTTGCTGATTTCGTCGTCGGCCTTGTTGAAAGCCACAATGACACCAATTTTCAAGCCGTGCACATAAGTTGCCAAGGCTTCGCCTTCAACGATCTGGGCACGACGAACCTGGATGTTTTCACCAAGCTTTTGCACTAACAATACGCGTGCTTCTTCAACGCTCATGCCATCAAAAGCTAATGCAGCGATTTTCTCTGCATTGGTTTCACGAGCAGCAAGTGCAATGCCAGCCACTTTATTGGCAAATGCTGTGAAGCTAGCATCGCGGGCAACAAAGTCGGTCTGACAGTTCACTTCTAAAGCGATAGCAGCAGTGCCATCGGAGGCTAAAATAATGGCGCCTTCAGCAGCAATGTTGCCGGCTTTTTTAGCAGCTTTGGCTTGGCCTGATTTGCGCAGGTTATCAATAGCTAATTCAATATCGGCATCGGCTTCTTGTAGTGCTTTTTTGCACTCCATCATGCCAAGACCGGTACGCTCACGTAGTTCTTTCACCAAACTGGCGGTAACAACTGCCATGGTTTATCCCCTTAATTCGTCAAACAATTACTCAGCAGCAGCGGCGACTTCAACAAAACCATCGGCCTCACGACCACCTTGTGTCGCGGCATAGTCGCGGCCTTCGATGACGGCGTCAGCCATTGAGCTGACGTACAGCGTGATGGCGCGGATAGCGTCGTCGTTACCGGGAATGACATAGTCAATGCCGATTGGATTGGAGTTGGTATCGACCACACCAATAACAGGAATGCCGAGCTTGCGAGCTTCGGCAATCGCTGTGGCTTCGTGATCAACGTCGATGACGAACATAGCATCGGGCAAGCCGCCCATGTCTTTAATGCCACCAAGTGACTTTTCCAGCTTTTCCATTTCGCGGGTACGTTCTAAGGCTTCACGCTTGGTCAGCTTGGCGAAAGTACCGTCAGCGATTTGTGCTTCGATATCTTTCAAACGTTTGATGGACTGGCGGATAGTTTTCCAGTTGGTCAGCATGCCGCCTAACCAGCGATGGTTTACATAAGGCATGCCAGCGCGAGTTGCTTGTTCAGCAATGATCGGGGCTGCAGCGCGCTTGGTACCAACAAACAATACTTTGTTCTTTTGGCTGGCCAAACGGTTGACGAAATTCAAGGCATCGTTCAGTGCAGGAACGGTGTGCTCTAAGTTGATGATGTGAATTTTGTTACGTGCACCGAAGATATACGGTGCCATTTTGGGGTTCCAGAAACGGGTCTGGTGACCGAAGTGTGCGCCTGCTTGTAGCAGTTCGCGCATGGAAACTTGTGCCATGAGGTGTGACTCCATTGGGTTTAACTTCCATCGACCCCAGAATACCGACCCACCTTTCTCAGTGGGCACCCGGTAGCTGTGACGGCCGATGTGCTTATTTGGATTTCGCGCTTAACCATTTTGCGCTGGGGCTGTACCCTATGTGGTCTACAGCAACACCTGTGCAATTTGCTCAAAAGCGGCGCGCTTTATACCATAGCCGCCACTTGCTCTCAACCGCCACGCGACAATTCGCTAGGCGCACTTGGAAAGATTATGACCACGCTGATTAAAACTGCCGACGAAATTGCCAAAATGCGCATCGCTGGTCGCTTAGCCGCCGATGTCCTGATGATGATTGGTCCATACGTAAAGCCGGGCGTAACCACTGATGAGATCAACCAGATTTGCCATGACTATATTGTCAATGTGCAGCAAGCGACTCCTGCCCCACTAAACTATCGCGGCTTTCCGAAAAGCGTTTGCACCTCGGTAAATCACGTGATTTGTCATGGCATTCCAACTGAAAAGAAAGTGCTGAAAGACGGTGACATCATCAATATCGATGTCACCGTGATCAAAGATGGCTACCACGGCGATACCAGTAAAATGTTTTTTGTTGGCAAGTCTTCAGTGCTGGCTGAGCGCTTGGTAAAAGTCACACAAGAGTGCCTATATAAAGCGCTTGCACTGGTGAAGCCCGGCTGCACGCTAGGCGATATTGGCCACGTCATTCAGCAGCACGCTCAAGGCCAACGCTTCTCCGTGGTACGCGAATATTGCGGCCATGGTATTGGCGCGGTGTTTCATGAAGAGCCACAAGTGCTGCACTACGGCAAGCCCGGCACAGGCATGGCACTGCAAGCTGGCATGACCTTTACCATTGAACCAATGATCAACGCCGGCACGCACCACACTAAGTTGCTGCCCGATGGTTGGACCGTGGTCACTAAAGATCACAAATTATCGGCGCAATGGGAGCACACACTGCTAGTGACTGAAACTGGAGTGGAAGTGCTCACCGCCCGTGAGGATGAAGATCTGAGCTTCCTGGCAGGAAGCGCCGCATGAGCACATCGTCATCGGACACATCGACCACGCTCAATCCGCTGCACGATAAAGCTCAGTTAAAGGCCGCATTAGCACAGCTTTTCGAACGCTTCGATCAAGGCCGTGACGTGCGATTACTGGTTCGAGAATGGGCGGCGGCTATCGATGAGGTATTGCGCGATGCGTGGTTAACGCTGAACTTAGATAAAGCACAAAACATGAGCTTGCTGGCCGTGGGCGGCTACGGCCGTGCCGAGCTGCTGCCACAGTCCGATGTCGATGTCTTAATTTTGCATCGAGAAGATCACTTAGACGAATCGCTACAAACAACCGTCAGCGCCTTTATCACTTATTTATGGGATTTAGGTCTTGATGTGGGGTCTAGCGTACGCTCACTCAATGATTGCGTACGTCTGGCTACCGATGACATCACGATAGCGACCAACCTCATGGAGTCGCGCACATTAGTCGGCGACATGGCACTACGCGATGACATGCTTCGCGTGACGGGACCAGATCAACTGTGGTCTGGAAAGGCTTTCTTTATCGCCAAACGTGATGAGCAAATTGCGCGTCATAGCAAGCACAACAACACCGAATATAACCTCGAGCCAGACCTCAAAAACGCACCCGGTGGCCTGCGCGACATTCAAACCATTGGCTGGGTCGCCAAACGTCATTTTGGCGTTGACACATTACGCGGCCTCATTGCCCACGGCTTTTTAACAGAAGCCGAGTTTGACGAAATTGACGCCTGCCAATGCGTTCTCTGGCGCTTTCGCTTCGCGCTTAACAAAATCAGTCAGCGCAACGAAACTCGCATTTTATTTGATTATCAGCGCCATATCGCTGAACTTTTTGGCTACACCGACACCATGGCAAATCGTGGTGTTGAGCAGTTAATGCAAGACTATTATCGCGCAGCCACACGCATTTCCATGCTAAATGAGCTGCTGCTGCAATACTTTGAAGAGGCCATTTTAGGCCATGCCGAAGACGATGAGATCATTCCGATCAACAATCGCTTTCAAATTCGCGATGGCGCCATTCAAGTCACTAGCGAGGAAGTCTTTCGTCGCACACCGTCGGCTTTACTGGAGGTCTTTGTGCTACTCGGCG
>CAXIBK010000017.1:0-21328 GCA_964022225.1 uncultured Paraperlucidibaca sp. | reverse complement strand
CGTTTGATGGATATTGGCGTTAACTTAATTCATCGAGAGACTTTTGCCAGCAGCTTGGAGCTCGCTAGTGACGTCTTACAGGAGATAGGCTTTAGTGAGGGCGAGGCCAAGGCTGGCGTGAAACGCTTTCGTGAGTACGATGAAGATTTGCTAATACGCCAGCAGGCCATTTACCAAAATGAAGCAGAGCTGGTCGCCAGTGCGAAACAGTCGATACGGGAGCTAGAAGAGCTTTTTGCTAGCGATGCGCGCGCCGCCAAACGACGCGGCGCATCGGAGCAAAATGACGAAACTACTTAACGTAGTAAGTTTGCAGCGGAGGGAAGCCGTTGAACTCCACCGAGCTGTACGAGTTGGTGTAAGCGCCCGTGGTTAGCCAATATAGGCGATCACGTGGGGCCAAGCTCATGGGCAGATGATAGCCAACATTTTCGTACATGATGTCGGTGGAGTCGCAGGTTGGACCCGCCAGCACTACGCTACCTTCTTTGTTGTCGCTCTCATCCATTTTTTCAGTATAGATGGGGTATTTGATCGACTCGCCCATGGTTTCCATCAGGCCTTGGAAAAGACCGACATCGGTATACACCCAGCGTTTTAAGTCGGTACGTGATTTGCGCGAGATCAGTACAACCTCCGACACCAACACGCCAGACTCACCAACCAGTGAACGGCCTGGTTCAAGAATGATTTCAGGCGCTTCATCGCCATAGTCATCGTGCAAATAGCGCAGGATTTCTTGCGCATAAATGTTGATTGGGTTGACCTCGGAAATATAGTTCGCTGGGAAACCACCGCCCATATTGATCATTTTCAGTTCGACGCCCTCTTCGAACTTCATCCAGTCGAACATATATTTCACTTTCGACAACGCAGCATCCCAAACCGCAATGTCTTTTTGCTGCGAGCCAACATGGAAGGAAATGCCGTAAGGGATCAAGCCTTGGTTTTTGGCTTGCACCAACAGGTCGATCGCCATATCGGGATGGCAACCAAATTTACGTGACAATGGCCATTCGGCAGTCTCGCCGCCTTCCACCAAGATGCGCACAAAAATTTTCGAGCCCGGCGCGTACTCGGCGATGTTTTGTAAGTCAGCCTTCGAGTCGGTGGCAAATAAGCGAATGCCTTGCTCATAGGCCCACTTTACGTGTGCTGCCTTTTTGATGGTGTTGCCGTAGCTAACACGGTCGGGCGAAACGCCAGAATCGAGCACTTTGCTGAGCTCAAACATAGAGGCACAGTCAAAATTCGAGCCTAAATCACGCAACAACTCAATCACCGGCTGGCCAGGATTGGCTTTCAGGGCGTAATGCACTTTTGCCTTTGGAAAGCAGGTCGTCAGCTCGAGATACTTCTGCTTGATAATCTCTAAGTCGACCACCAGAAACGGAGTCTCTTTATCGTCGGCCACTTTTTTAATTTTTGCCCATTCAGCATCGGTGCAATAGTCAGATAAACGCATAACAAACCTTCCTTCAGTTTGAGGGTATAAAAAAGCCTTTAAACGCCAAATTTGGCAAGATAAAAAAGCTCCTCCAAGCGTCAGGTTGCTGCGTGGCACGTGGCTTGTTCGCCCTGGCACTGACGCCGCGAAGGGTAAAGGCAAAAGATGACACAATCAAGAATGCAGAGCCCTACAAATTTGCCTCGGCGTATTCAGCCAACACCGAGCGGGGCACACCTTCGAGCTGAATATGGCCGCCATGCGCAAAACCTTTGAAGCGCTCGCACATATACGTCAGGCCAGAGCTAGTCGGCGTTAAATAAGGCGTATCAATTTGCGCCAAATTCCCCAGACACACAACCTTAGACCCTTCGCCCGCACGGGTAATAATGGCCTTCATTTGATGCGGCGTCAGGTTTTGACACTCATCGATCAATATCAATGACTTCTGGAAGCTGCGACCTCGAATATAGTTCAGTGCTTTAAACTGAATATTGGCACGTTCGCGCACATACTCAATGGAACCCTTGGGGCTCTCATCATGCAAATGCAACGCTTCAATATTGTCACTGATCGCACCCAACCAAGGATCCATTTTTTCTTCTTCAGTCCCTGGCAAAAATCCATGCTCCTCAGCTAGCGGAGGCGTTGAGCGCGTCGCAATAATTTTACTGAAGCGCTTATCTTCAATACTCTGTTCAATTGCGGTGGCTAAGGCCAGAATGGTTTTCCCTGAGCCCGCGGGACCCGTGAGTGAGACAAGATGCACATCCGGATCCACCAATAGGTCCAAGGCCATCGCTTGCAGAATATTGTGAGGGCGCAAGCCCCAAACTTCTTGGCTCATCAGGCGATCTTCATTCAGGTCGCGCAGCACAATGTGCTCATCGTCGACCGAGAGCACTCGACCAATAAACCCCATTTCATCCTTAATAAACTGATTGGCATACACGGCATCTGCCCAATCGGCCCGCTTAAGATAATGCCGAGTTTCCCCCATAGCCTGCACAGTATCCACTCGATTAAAACGGTCCCAAAACGAACCCTCAAAATCGCTATAGCCCTTCGCTAGCTGCTTGATGTCAGACACTAGCTGGTCATTACTATAGTCTTCGCTGGCGACTCCGCAGGCACGCGCCTTCAAACGCATATTGATGTCTTTGGTCACCAACACCAGCTCTGTGCTTGGCTCAGACAACTGCAATGCCACGAGCAAATTGATAATTTTATTATCATTCAACGAGTTCGCCAGTGTTTGCACTCCTCCCTCAGGCTGATCAAGCAAAACAGACAGTGAACCCAAATACTCACGTTGTGCCGCACGCCAAATAGGAACGCCTGCTCGGATTTGTTCAGGCGCGGCATCTCCTAAAATACGATCAATCATGCGGATAGCCGCACGACACTCAGCTGAAACCGATGCCTTCCCTGACTTCAACTTATCTAGCTCTTCAAGCACCGTCATCGGCAAGAGCACATGATGCTCTTCGAAGTTGAGCAATGCGTTGGGGTCATGGATTAAAACGTTGGTATCGAGAACAAATGCTTTGCGACGTAACGCAGCGGGGTGCGATGTCATTGGTCAGCCTCCTTTGGCCTCATTAGGCAGGCAGCGCTACCTAGGGATATGCAGGATGGCTTCTGGTTGCAAGCGAAATCACTACCCTTGAAAAGCTACAATAGCTTGCGCCATTTCAAAAGTGCTTTATTGAACAATCTAGACGGTTAGTAGGCAGGTTGGGGATAAACCGCCGCGCAGTAGTGGCACGCCTTTTTCGCAGCCAAAATCACGCGGAACATAATGGTGCGCCGGACGATCGGCTGGCAGCAATGCCCAACGGCGATAAACCTCAGCAACAAGCTCGCTGCAGAATCCGCCACGACGGAAGGACAATGCCTCCTCTCCACGCACCCAAGCACTGATGTGTTGGCGAATAAAGTTGCGATAGGGCTTGGCTCTCCATTCCTCAATGAGTGACTCCAAATGCGCTCGCGCATGCGCATCAGTTTGCACATATTGTAGGCGCCGCACCGCCACTAAGCCTTGATAGCTTGCAACGCGATCATCCAAAGCAACTAATTGAACGCCATCGAACGGCTTCCCTTCGGTGATGTCATGTACCTTACTTGCCAGAGTCGCCTCCCACAACAAAGGGGTTTGTGGCATTTCCGGCAAACGCACAACGATACCTACATGCGACCAGCGACTCCCCGTTAAACCACGCACGAGTCGCGCCGCAAAGCTGCGCCCAGAAAACAAGATTAAATCGCCCGTTTTTAACTGATCACGCATCTGCACATACGGTTTGTTGGGGAGCATGACAGGGTCGTGAATGGCGGCCTGCCATGAGAAATTTACTGCATTAGGCTTCTCTTTGGTTTTTTTCATGAGCGCAGTCTGCCGCTCGAGCATGACAGTGACTGGATAGTCCAACGACAGCAAAATTAAGTTTTTATGACTATTTAGTGACAGGCCTTTGCGCCTTCTCTGCGAAGCCCTAGAATCCGCACGATTAACCGTTCTGCGCCGGAGCAGCCCATGAGTCAGTTTGACAACGTCACTGTGATAAAAAAAGCCAATGTCTATTTTGATGGTCGCTGTGTCAGCCATGCCATTATTTTGGCTGATGGCTCACGTAAAACCTTAGGCGTTATTCTGCCTTCCACGCTAACCTTCACCACGCAAGCGGCTGAGATCATGGAAATCACCGCTGGTCATTGCCGTGTTCGCCAAGCCGGCTCCGACATTTGGACCGACTATCGAGGCGGCAGTTCATTTGATGTGCCCGCAAACTCAAGCTTCGACATCGAGACCATCGACACCCTAGACTATGTCTGCCACTTTGCCTGAGAGCCACTATGTTTGAATGGATTGCTGACCCGCAAGCTTGGATCACCCTAGCCACGCTCAGTCTTTTAGAGATTGTGCTAGGCATCGACAACATCATTTTCCTGACCATTCTGGTCAATAAAGTCGCGCCTGAAAAACGTCAGATTGCCCGCACCTTTGGCTTAGGCTTAGCCATGATTTCGCGCATCGCGTTGCTGCTCTCGATTACCTGGGTGATGCGCCTCACTGAGCCGCTAGTGACGCTAGCAGGTGTTGCAGTGACAGGGCGTGATTTGATTTTGATAGGTGGCGGTTTATTTTTACTGTGGAAGTCAGCGACGGAGATTTTCGACACCGTTGAGGGCGAGCCAGGTCATGTGCAAGTGACGAATACAGCCAACGTTGCAGGCTCAAGCTTCATGGCGGTGATTATCCAAATCGCCATTATCGACATCGTCTTTTCACTTGACTCCGTCATCACCGCCGTAGGCTTGGCAGACAATGTCAGCATCATGGTGATCGCCATTGTCTTGTCGGTCGTGGTTATGATGTTTGCCGCGAAGCCGATTGGTGAGTTCGTTGAAGCGCATCCATCAATCAAAGTATTGGCATTGGCCTTCTTGGTTTTGGTCGGCACATTGTTAATCGCTGAAGGCTTTGGCCAACACGTACCAAAAGGCTATGTCTACGGTGCAATGGCCTTCTCGGTCATGGTTGAGATGCTCAATATCCGCATGCGTAAACGTGGCAAGCTGCGCTCGGAAGCCTAAGCGCTAAGCTCGCAAGGCACTAACGCTGGCCATCCCCGCCAGCGTTAGTGCAATTGAGCCCAGCACATGCAGGCTAATGTGCGACAGTGCCGGCAGCCAAAGCTGACGCTGCAATAAGCTCACCGCCTCCAACGAAAACGTCGAAAACGTCGTTAGGCCGCCTAGCAGGCCGGTCATCAAGAGCAAGCGCGTGGTGTCTGAAACGCCAGGATGCGCGCTAAATAACGCCGCTAAAACACCGATGGCATAAGCACCAGTCCAGTTTGCTAGCAATGTGCCCGCTGGCAAAGTTGGCCATAGCGCGTTAAAGCCCATGCCCAACATCCACCGCAATAAAGCACCGATGGCCGCCCCTGCCGCTACGGCGAACGCCGCCAATAACGTCATGCGTCGGCTCCATGCTTGCCTGAGCCTTGCTCGCCGATAGCTCGCGCTTGCAATGCCGAGAGCAAGCGCTGATGAATGCCGCCAAAGCCACCATTGCTCATCACCACAATGGCATCTCCTGCCTGTGCCTCAAGATTGACTCGCGCAATGACTGCTTCTAAATCGGTCGCCAAACTCGCTCGACCATTACTGGCAGCGACCACGTCGGCCAAATCCCAATCCATGCCCGGCGGCTGATACCAAATGACGTGATCGGCAGGTGCCGCCGCATCAGCCAAATGCGCCTTGTGCGCGCCCAAACGCATGGTGTTTGAGCGTGGCTCAATGATCGCCCAAATACGCGCCGCTCCTTGCCGCTCACGCAGACCATCGAGCGTGCTGCGAATGGCCGTGGGATGATGCGCAAAGTCATCATAAAGTGAGATGCCACCGGGCGTGCCGAGCAGCTCCATACGACGCTTCACGCCAGGGAATTGCGATAGCGCCTCAGCAGCCTTAGCAACACTGACGCCGACATGCTCAGCGCTGGCAATCGCCGCCATGCCATTGCGCACATTGTGTAGGCCAGTCAGAGGCCAGCGTACCTCGGCAACACGTTGCCCGTTATGCCAGATGGCAAAAGCCGAACCATCGGCCTCGAGTAACTCAGCCTGCCAAATAGGAGCAACTTTTTCACTCGAATGACCGATAGCCATGGTCTGCGTCGGCGTCCAGCAGCCCATGGCAATGACTTCATGCAGCGCTGGCTCATCCTGAGGAAATAGAATGCGACCACCGCCAGGTATAGTTCGAACCAAATGATGAAATTGCTTCTGAATGGCTGCGAGGTCATCGAAAATATCGGCGTGATCAAATTCAAGATTGTTCAGAACCGCCGTGCGTGGCGCGTAATGAACAAACTTCGAGCGTTTATCGAAAAATGCTGAATCGTATTCGTCAGCCTCCACCACAAAGTAACGCCCGCCACCCAGCTGCGCGCTGGCCTCAAAGCCCTGCGGCACACCGCCAATCAGAAAGCCCGGCGCCAACCCTGCCTGCTCCAACACCCACGCCACCATGGTCGTCGTCGTGGTTTTACCATGCGTGCCAGCAATGCCAATCACATGCCGCCCCTGCAATACATGCTGCGCCAACCACGCTGGCCCCGAGGTATAGGGAATTCCCTGCTCTAGCACATACTCCACAGCCTCGATGCCGCGCTTCAAGGCGTTACCAATAATCACTAGATCAGGCGCGGGCTGCAGATGCTCGGCCTTATAGCCTTCCATTAGAGTGATACCCTGAGCCTGCAATTGCGTACTCATAGGTGGGTACACTGCAGTGTCACTGCCGCTGACTTCATGGCCCAACGCTTTCGCCAACACCGCCAGCGAACCCATAAACGTGCCGCAAATGCCTAAAATATGAATGTGCATGGATTACGGCTCCGGCGTCATAGCAGGGGTTGCGGGCTCAGCGACAGGCGCTTCGGGCATTGGCAGCATGTCGGGAAATAGCGCAACGGCGACGACCATAACCAGCAGAATCGGCACCATGGCCTGCAAGATGCCACGCAGGCGTGAGACTGCCAATGTTTGTGCATAAACATGGCCACGCACATTCAAGCTCCACAAAGTCATCGCGATCTGCAAAATCGCCGCAACGCCAAGCAGCACATCGCCACCCTGCATGACGATCAGCGCAATTGGCACCGCCAGTGCAGATATCCATGTATCTATCAGCACCAATGCTGAGTAGCTCTGCACCCAGCGATTTTGCCAACCACGGCGCTGCAAACAAAAAGCCAGCCATAGCGCTTCAGCCGCGAGTGCCATAGCGGAAAGTTGCAACACCGGCTTATCCATTTCGCTGCCGGCCAAGGTCTGCATGCCAAAACTAAGCGCTAGGTTTAGCAGTACCAAGGGCAAAATTAATCGTGGCGCATACGGCAGCGCTTCTGGCCCGACACGGAAGGTCAGCAAGGGCCAGCCCATCGACAAAACAGCTTTCATGAGTCACCTTAAAAATGATTAGCGCTTGGATTCTCGCAAAGTGGCGTGAGCGCGTCATCTATTGTTCCATGTCTATTCGCGAGAAGCCCTGTAAAGTTGGCCATCAGATACGATTATTGGAGAGCTTTACCGTGACTAGATCCGATGCCCCAGAGCCTACCGTAGCGCAAAATGCCACGCTTGAGCGATCGATGCCTGCGCGCGAGCCCATGCCGACTAGCTTCAAGCCATTCTGGCGATTTTTAGGCTTGTTGTTTTTACTAACACTGTGCATCGGCGGCGCTTCCGCGATCATCGGACTTGCCCTGTCTGACTGATTCCTCGACAATTCGCGATCTCCGATATCTAGGATGGCCATTATGACCGCCACCACGCACGCGCCACTCGTTGGCATCATTATGGGCTCACAGTCTGATTGGTCGACAATGGAGCACGCCGCGAATACGTTGCGTGATCTAGGCGTCACCTTTGAGGCCGAAGTTGTCTCTGCCCACCGCACGCCCGACAAGCTTTTCAGCTATGCCGAAGCTGCCGCTGGCCGTGGCATTCAAGTCATCATTGCCGGTGCCGGTGGCGCAGCGCATTTGCCCGGCATGTGTGCCGCCAAAACGGTGCTGCCCGTGCTCGGTGTGCCCGTTCAATCGCAAGCGCTTAATGGCCTAGACTCTTTGCTTTCAATCGTGCAAATGCCTGGCGGCATACCCGTTGGCACCATGGCCATCGGCAAAGCCGGCGCTATTAACGCCGCGCTGTTAGCGACACAAATTTTGGCACTGCATGACGCGAAGCTACTGACAGCCATCAATGCCTTCCGTGAGCGTCAAACCGATACCGTACTGGCCAATCCCATTCCCGGAGTAAAAGCATGAGCTTGCGCATCGGCGTGCTCGGTGGCGGCCAACTTGGCCGCATGATGGCTCTCGCAGGCTACCCACTGAACCTGTCATTTAGCTTCTATGATCGTGCTGAGAACTGCCCATCGGCAGTGCTTGGCAAGCGTTTTGGCGACAACGACTATAGCGCCGAAAGCTTGCAAAACTTTATCGACTCCGCCGATGTTTTCACCTATGAATTTGAAAATATTCCAACTGCCTGGGTCACTGCTATTGCTGCGCAGAAGCCAGTCTTCCCTGGCGTAAAATCATTAGCTGTGTCGCAAAATCGACTTAATGAAAAACAGCTTTTTAATGAGCTAAAAATTCCTTCCGCGCGCTACCACGAAATTCGCTTTGAAGCCGATCTTAGCGCAGCAGTTGCCGAACTAGGCTTGCCCTTAGTCGTGAAAACAGTGACCGAAGGCTACGATGGCAAGGGTCAATTCCTCTTACGTGATGCCGAACAGATCAGCTTGTGCTGGCAACAGCTAGGCGGCTCAGTGCCACTAATTGCCGAAGAGTTTGTGCAGTTTCGCCGCGAGCTTTCCATCATTGCAGTACGTGCTCAAGATGGCCAAACGCAATTTTATCCGCTCGCTGAAAACCATCATCACCGCGGTATTTTGAGCCACTCAATAGTGCCCGCACCGCATTTAGATGAAAACACACAGCTCACCGCTGAGCGCTATATCTCCTCGATTTTGCAATCGCTTAATCACGTTGGTGTACTCACGCTAGAGCTGTTCGAAACTCGTCACGGCTTAGTCGCTAATGAAACGGCGCCGCGCGTGCATAACTCTGGACATTGGAGCATCGAAGGCGCGCATTGCTCACAGTTTGAAAACCATGTTCGCGCAGTCGCGGGCTTGCCGCTTGGTTGCACGCACGCCGAAAGGCCTTGCGCCATGCTCAATATCATCGGCGAGCATCCAGACAGTGCGAACATCCTTAGCGTGACCGATGCGCACCTGCATCTTTATGGCAAAACTGAGCGCCCCGACCGTAAGCTCGGCCACATCACGGTGCTCGCCGACTCCTATCCCGAGCTTTCGGGCCGCATGCTGAAACTTGCCGATATGCTGCCAAACCCTATGTCCCTGCACTTATCCCGCTAACACGCGGCGAACGCCCGACTCGCCCACTCGCGGCATCTAGCGCAATAGCCTAAGCTCAGCCCTCTGCCTGAGCTTAGGATGCCAAAATGGCCAAAACTCCACCCGCTAAAAAAGGCTCCCGCTTACTCAGCCTCGCTGGCATGACCGCGCGCATCGGCAGCGATGTTGCTCGTGACCGCTGGCAGCGTCTATGGCAAAAAGACATCGACCGCGGCGCTGCCGACGCCGAACTTTATACGCGCATAGGCAAAGAAATCGCTGGCACACTGGGTTCGATGAAAGGTGCCGTGATGAAGGTCGGGCAAATCATTTCGCAATACCGCGATGTCTTGCCACCAGAGCTTATTGAAGCCTTAAGCAGCCTGCAAAACCAAGCGCCGCCTCGACCCTTCAGTGAAATTGAAGCCCGACTAATTGAGGCTTTTGGCAGTGACTGGCGCCAACACTTCAGTCATTTCGATGAAACTGCTTTAGCTAGCGCATCGATTGCACAAGTGCACCGCGCACGCACGCTGGATGGCCGTGAGATCGTGGTGAAGGTGCAGTATCCCGATGTTGATGCCAGCATCAAAGCCGATCTTGGTCAGCTGCGCATGGCCTTTAAAATCGCCCGCGTGCTACCGGTCAAAGGCGATCTTCTCGATGCTATATTTGAAGAAATTCGCCAAAGCCTAAACGACGAGCTCGATTATTTTCTCGAAGCTTCTACGCTGCAGCGCTTCCGTGAATTTCACAGTGATGATGCTCAAGTTATCGTTCCCGAAGTGCTAGTGGAGCTCAGCACACGCCGAGTACTATCGCTGATCTACGAGCCTGGCGACCACTTCGCTCAACTCGACGAGCACTATGATCAAGCGACACGAAACATCTTGGGCGAGCGCCTATTTCGCACCATCGCCCGCCAGCTTTTTGTGCTGAAAACGGTGCATTGCGACCCGCATCCTGGCAACTTTGCCGCTCGCCCCGATGGCAGTCTGGTGATTTATGATTTCGGCTCAGTGAAGGCCATGAGCGGCGTCGGAGTACAACACTATGCCGCCATCACGCAGGCTGCTTTTGCTGGCGATACAGAGCGGCTCGAGCAAGGCTTGATAGCGATGGGGGCGCGTAATACTGAACACACACCGTATTTGGGCAGTGACTTTTACGCACCATGGATACGCCTCGCTCAAGCTAGCATCGACAATAAACCGGTGAATTACGCAGAATTTCCGCTTGCAGAGATTGCCATGAAGCTAAGCCGCAAAGCGCTGCCACAATGGCGAGCATTTCAGCCGGTGCCAGAGCAGGTCATGATTAATCGAGCCATCGGTGGGCATTATTGGAATTTGCGAGAGATTCGCGCTGAGCTTGCCATGCGAGCTTTTGCGGAGAAACTAGTGGCTGAAGCCTTGGCGAGTGAAGCGTTGTCCTTGAAACAATAACTGCGTCACAGACGCTAGGCTCCTTTCATCTGAGCCTAGCTCTGTTATGGAGCTAGGTTTCACTCATCAATGTAATAAACATTGCCACTTTTAGTGCGAATCTCACGCTTGCCGCTTGTGCCCACAGCTGGCTCTGCAGCACGAGAAGGCTCCGTGGACGCCGGAACATAAGGCTTAGCCGCTGGCGCCGGCACAAACTCAGCTTTTGACGCTGGCGCTGTAGAAGTACTTGTTGGAGCTGGTGAGATATCGCTTAATGGCCGGTAAACATTACCGCTCTTCGTGCGAATCTCACGCGGCGGCTCGTAGCTGTTGCTCGATGGCGCAGGTGATGCAGCAGCTGGTGCACGCTCAAAACGCGGCGCAGTAGGCTCTGCAAACACTGGATCGCGATCTACGCCAAATGGGCGCGCCTGCGCTGCAGGCGGCACTACTGGTGGCTGATATGCCGGAGCCTGTGGTGCCGCTTGCTTTGCAGGAGCTGGCTTAACAGGAGCTGGCACGCGCTGAATCACGGTTGCATTGCTGGGCATCGGTGTCGATTCAATTGGCTCTGCAAGATCAGCGCTATATACCGAAGGCTCCTCCATCGCAGCACGAGGCGATGCCGGAATGGTACGGATCACCGGCTCTTTCACCGCCGGCGCAACTACCGGTTCTGGCGCCGCTACTGGTGCAGGAACTGGTACTAATGTGGGTGCATCCGCATCCTTTTTATTGCCATCACGCTGAGTGCCGCCTTGATAAATATCTTGGATATTTGGTGGCAGCTTAGTGAGGCGGCCATCGGCATCTAAGCCTAGGTCAACGCGACGCACGGCGCCGTACTGACGCTGCGAAATTGTCGCGGCCTGTATGCTGCTGCGAACAATCGTCGGCTGTAGAAACACCAACAGATTGCGCTTAGTGCGAGCATCGCTGGTTGAACGGAACAAAAAGCCAATGCCTGGGATATCGCCCAAATATGGCACCTTGCTAACCGACTTGGTCACGTCATCCTGTACCAAGCCACCGAGCACAATGGTTTGGCCATCGTCAGCTAAAATCGATGTCTCGATTGAACGCTTATTGGTAATAATATCTGAAGACTTAATACCATCTACCGAAGGTACTACCGATGATACTTCCTGCTGAACATCCAAACGTACAGTGCCACCATCGGTAATAGTTGGCGTCACTTTCAGGGTAATACCAACGTCTTGACGCTCAATCGTAGTAAATGGGTTGCTCACACCTGAGCCACTGGTGCCAGTCGAGCCAGTAATAAATGGAACGTTTTGGCCAACCACGATTTTCGCTTCCTGGTTATCCAGCGTCATGATGCTAGGTGTCGATAGCAGGTTGGCATCTGTTACCGAGTTCAATGCCTGAATCAGTGCGCCATAAAATGAGCGATCGCCATCAGAGTTAGTTTTAGACGTACCCAAACCAAATGCTGCGCCATTTCCTAGGCCAGCCTGAGTAAAATCATTGGTCGCAAAAGCCGTTGCCAGACCAGTTAGGCTAGCGCCGGCGTTATTGAAATTGACCACACCAACGCCAGCCTTAGGGTTGCCTGCAGCCCACTGCACGCCAAGCTGTTCGGCGTTACTTCCAGAAACCTCAACAATCGCAGCCTGAATCAGAACCTGCGCACGACGCTTATCTAAATCATCGAGCACCGACTCGATTTGGCGTAGCTGTGTCGGTTTAGCACGAACAATTAGCGCATTCTGCGTCTCGTCGGCAATCAGACTGGCGCCTTCTACCGTGATAGTTGTCGTTGATGCACCGCCACGAGGCGTGCTGCTGCTATCACTACCGCTGCTACCGGGAGCTGTTGATACGGTTGAAGAAGAAGATGAAGATTTTTTACTATCAGTGGTTAGTACGCCTTTTAGCACCTCAGCCACTTGACGAGCATTAGCGAACTTCAAGCGATAGACCTTAACTTGGTCATCATTCATGTCAGGTGCAGAATCTAGGCTCTGAATAACTGCACGCACGCGGTCACGCAAGGCGCGATCACCACGAACCAATAAGCGGTTGGTGCGCTCATCTACCACTAAACGTACTTTGCCAGACTGGCCGCCATTTTTCGTAACTGCCGGCGCACCAGACTCCATGGTTTCGAGAATATTGAGCAGCTCTGCTGCTTTGCCATTTTTAACAGGGATGATTTCAATCGCATCATCTTTTTCGCCATCATCTAGATCGCGAATAATTGCAACCATGGCTTCGACGTTGCTCGCACGATCGGAAATCACCAAGGCATTATTGCCCGGCACTGAGGCCATGTGAGCAAACTGCGGCATCATGGGACGAAGGGCTGCCAGCAACTCGGTAGCATTGGCCTGCTGCAAAATCACCACACGAGTAACCAGCTCTTCACCGTCGCGATAGCTGCCGCCATCTACGCGTACGCCAGATTGACGAGCGTTAGTATCTGGCAAAATTTTAACTACTGGCCCGCTAGGTACGGCAGCAAAGCCATTGATGCTTAAAACGCTTTGAAATAACTCGTAGAGCTCGCTGGCCGACATTTCACGAGTGGAGATCACTGTGACGTTGCCTTTGAGGCGCGGGTCAACCACAAAGTTTTTGCCGGTAATTTCAGCCATCTCGTTAACGAGCGCAGAAATATCGGCATCCTTCAGGTTGATCTTCCAAGTTTTCTCGGCGAAGGCCGCATGGCTGGTGACCAACATCATGCATAAAGCGAGCGTTTTAAGGACGGGTTTTTTCATAGGGCTTAGAGCCTTTGTTCTAGCGTGAGTGTCTGAGTACCGCGCTGTACTTCGACACGCGCGTTACCGGATTCTTGTAATTGGCCAAGGACCTTTTGGTCAGCTTCAACATCTTTGCCAACAGCTTGACCATTAATGCTGACAACACGATCGCCTGGCTTTAAGCCAAAGCGAGTGAGCATTTCTTTTGGCGCCGTGATGCTAACAATATAGCCCTGAGACGTGCGCCGCATACCCATCTGACGCAAAGCCGTCATTGGCGAGTTAGCTAAGCGTTCAGCCAAATTGCTCAATACTTTACGCGCTTGCTCGGCCCGTGTAACGGCAGCATTTGGCGCTACCGCTGCCGTGGTAGCACTACCTTGGCTAGGCAGATCGAAACGCAAAATCTCTTCGCGACCAGCACGCAGCAACACCACGGTGCTATCTTCGATACGATCAACTTTAGCGCCACCGGGTACTTCGTCGCCGGGGCGATATATTTCAGGATTACCTTTACCGCGCTCAGAAATAAATGCGCGCGACAGCTCAGCATTTTGACTCTCTAATAGGCCATCAAGGCGCAACTGTAATGTAGTGTCAGCCACCGCCGATTGTGGCGCCTCTTGCTCACCAAACATTGTGCCAATGCGCCGCGCATCGACCGTTGGCGGCACGCGCAAAGACAACGACAAATCCGGCGCCACCAACGGTGCGGATACGCCGGAAAAAATAAGCCAAACATACTTCGCCAATAACCATGCTAGCCATACCGAAGCAATGACAATAATCATAGTGGCTGGACGCTTTGTACGGCGCTGCTCCCAGAGCTGCGTAAAGCGATCACGCATGTTCTAGGCCCTCATTTATGGCTAGGCTAATGATGTCGGCATCATGCCATAGAGTGTAGGCCGTCGTCATAATGGCTCAGCCACAGTCAAAACAATCAGATCAGGACTATTAGTGCTGCTATAGGTCGGCTTTAAGCGCAGCAATCGATCGCGAATCTGCCATTGAATGCGATTGTCATGGGTTAAAGTCAGCGTCGCCAAGGCCATATTACCCTCGCGTTGGCGCAAATCACCAACTAGGTTGCCATCTTTAATAGTCCAATTAAGCGCCGAGCTCGGCAGGTTAATTTCCTGAACTTGGCCCTGTAAATTTAAGCGCAGCATGCCGCCAGACGTTAGCAGCGAACCTTCGGCCTGAGTCCAATAACCATCGCTAGAGCGAGCAATTACTAAGGAGGGACTTTTCCATGCCGGAATAATTGTACCGGCGCCCAAGAAAACACTTTGACCAGCGGGCAGGCGCAAGTCAGCCAAACGCATTTGCCAACCTAAGGGGCTTTTCGAAGCTGCGAGCACCGCATCAAAAGGGCCGGCAACGCTGGCATTGGCACTTAAACGCAAACGTAAAACCTCTGCAGCGCGCCATTGCCAGGTAATAAAAAATGGTTTTTGGCTATAAGCGCCCAGCAGCTGACCATTAAACAATGTGCCGCCCCAATTACTGACGCCAATAGTGGGCTGCATTAATGGTGCAAGCAGGCGAGCGGGCGCATGATATAGGGCTGAAAAACCAAATACCAAGAGCAATAAACAAACGAAGGCAAAACGCTTCAAAGAGACCTCGACAAACATCGCGGCCTTGCTGTCATCTAGCAAAATAAATAACAAACAAGACGTAACTCTTATAGTGGCGACATCATAGCGTGAAATTTCTCGCTTTGCCGCACTCTACGACGCCCTGTTACAAAAACGAACGCCCCGTCAAAGGGGCGTCGATTCACTTACAAAGCACAAGAAAGCACTTAGAACGGAATGTCATCATCGAAGTCTTCCATTGCTGCCGGCGCCGCTGCACGTGGCGGAGCAGATGGGCTTGGGCGCGGCGACGATGGACGAGCCGCCGAAGCTTGCACCGAGCCGCCGCCTTCATATTCATCATACGAAGGTGCATTACCATCATCTGCACTTGACGAATTGCCGCCCTTGCCATCTAACATTTGCATAGCCATCGCTTTGATTTCGGTGCTATAGCGATCTTGGCCAGTTTGTTTATCTTGCCATTTACGTGTGTGCAAGCTGCCCTCTAGGTAAACTTTCGAACCTTTGCGTAAATACTCACCTGCGATTTCAGCTAAACGGCCGTAAAAAACCACGCGGTGCCATTCAGTTTGCTCTTGCATAGCACCGGTATTTTTATCTTTCCAAGCCTCACTTGTAGCGACAGTAATATTGGCCACGGCACCACCGGACGGCAAATAACGCACCTCAGGGTCGCGCCCTAAGTTACCCACCAAAATGACCTTATTTACACCACGCATGGCTCTCTCCTAAACGCTATTTTGTTAAAACTAATGTAGACCAGTGATCTAGGCTTCGCCACCTTAAGTGGCAATTATTCTTACTGGCCATGGCGTCAATGATTCTGGCTGCCAGCGCAGCTTATCAACTTTCAGATAAATCAGTGCATCATCGGGAAGTACGACCAGCTCCTCTACACCGGCAAGCACGCGAATTTCCGACAAGGCCTGCTCACTCAATGATTGCCCTGCGCCCGAATTCACATCACCAACTTGGCCGCGCCCTTCACCCTCTGGCTGCAATATGACGCTATGCAAATAGGCCGGCTGCGCCATTGAGTAGGCACGCCATAGCCAAAATACTGTCGCGACTGCTAGCACTAAAAATAATCCACTGCCGTGCTGCCATTGATGCAATGCGCCACCAGTTACGCCCCCCAGAAATGCACCCAAAAACTGTGACGTGCTATAAATTCCCATCGCCGTGCCTTTGCCGCCAGCAGGGCTAATTTTGCTCACCAATGATGGCAGCAAAGCCTCGAGCAAATTAAATGCGAAGAAAAATAGCGCCACCGAGATAATGAGAGCAACCAAGCCTTTATGCGCAAACGCCAAGGCAATCATGGCAACAAATAACAGCACCACGGCGCTCAAATAAACTTCGCGCATGCGATGCTTTTTCTCGGCAATGATCACCGCCGGAATCAGCGCAACAAAAGCAATCAACATCACCGGCAAATACAACCAACCATGCTGGCTCACAGGCAACCCCGCAGCAACTAGCAAGGGCGGCAATGACACAAAGCAAGCGGTCATTACTAAGTGCAGGGTAAAAATACCAATATTTAGCCGCCGCAACTCAGGCACGGCTAACATTTCGCGCAAGTGGATCATGTAGTGAGGTGGCAGTTGACGCTGAGCCTGACGAGCACGCGGCACCTGCCAAACACAGAGCAGCATAGCGGCAATACCCATGACCGAGGTCACCCAAAACAATCCCGACAAGCCAAAAATATCGGCCACCCAAGGCCCCAATACAAAGGCAATGGCGAAAGAAATACCAATACTCATGCCCACCACCGCCATTGCACGCGTACGATGCTCATCACGCACTAAGTCCGACAACAGCGCCATCACTACGGCTGAAATTGCGCCTGCACCTTGCAAAAACCGACCAATAATGACCCACCAAATATTTGTCGCCTGTGCCGCCACTGCCCCGCCAATCACAAACAACAATAGGCCGATGAGGATGAGTTTTTTTCTATCAAAACGATCAGCCCATAAGCCGAAGGGAATTTGCAGCATCAGCTGCGCTAAGCCATAGCTACCGACAGCAACTCCGATCAATAAAGGTGTTGCACCATTTAGCGAGGCGCCATAAACCGAAAACACTGGCAAGATCATGAATAGGCCGACCAAGCGCAAAGAGAAAATCGTGGCTAGTGAAAATACGGCGTGGCGCTCACCGGTGGTCATCGCGGACATAATGGTCTGACAACGAAAATCTGGGGGCACGATTCTATCACTGACTTGCTTGCGGCACAGTGTTGGATTTTTATCTTGTCTAGCATTTGGTCTAGCGCTTTAGCCTGCGGATGAGCGACGCTTTTGCGTATACTGGAACATTGATTTTTTCTAGGCTTCAGCATGAACAGCATTAAGGTACGTGGCGCACGCACGCACAACCTAAAAAATATCGATGTCGACATCCCTCGCGATAAATTCGTCGTCATTACTGGGCTATCTGGCTCAGGCAAATCTTCACTCGCGTTCGATACACTTTACGCTGAAGGTCAGCGTCGCTATGTCGAATCGCTTTCGGCTTATGCTCGGCAGTTTTTGTCACTCATGGAGAAGCCCGACGTCGACCATATTGAAGGCTTATCACCGGCCATTTCGATTGAGCAAAAATCAACGTCACACAATCCACGCTCTACGGTCGGCACCATTACCGAGATTCACGATTACCTGCGCCTATTATTTGCCCGCGCAGGCACGCCACGCTGCCCAGAGCATAATGTTGAGCTAGCCGCACAAACGGTCAGCCAAATGGTTGACCACGTGCTTGAGATACCTGAGGGCACTGCGCTCATGCTGCTAGCGCCGATCGTGCGTGAGCGCAAAGGTGAGCATTTGCACGTGTTTGATAAGCTCCGCGCAGAAGGCTTTGTTCGCGCCCGCATCAACGGCATTGTTGTCGACCTTGATGAAGCTCCGGCGCTAGATAAACAAAAAAAGCACAATATTGAAGTCGTGGTTGACCGCTTTAAAGTACGGGCCGACCTGCAATTACGACTGGCAGAGTCTTTCGAGACCGCCCTGCGCATTGCTGACGGTGTCGCCTGGGTTGTACCAATGAACGAAGACGGCGCTGAGATGGTGTTCTCTGCACGCTTTAGCTGTGCTCATTGCGGTTATGCCATTGCCGAGCTAGAGCCGCGCCTATTCTCATTCAACAACCCCGCCGGCGCTTGCCAAAGCTGTGATGGCCTTGGTGTTAAGCAATATTTCGATGAGCGCCGCTTGATTGCGCATCCTGAGCTTTCTCTATCGCAAGGTGCTATTCGCGGTTGGGATAGGCGCAATTTTTATTACTACGCCATGCTCGAGTCACTTGCTGAGCACTATCAGTTCAGTCTCGATACGCCATGGGAAGAACTTAGTTCGAAGATTAAAAAATCACTTTTGCATGGTTCAGGGAAAGAGGAAGTTAACTTCACCTATCTTGGCGACCGCGGCCGACAAGTACAACGCGCCCACCCTTTTGAAGGCATTCTCACCAATCTCGAACGTCGTTATCGCGAAACCGACTCTGCCAGTGTACGCGAAGATCTATCTCAATTTCTAAACTCCGCATCCTGTAGCGACTGCGATGGCTCACGCCTACGCAAGGAGTCTCGACACGTTTTCGTTGGCGAAACAAACTTGCCAATGGTGTCACGCCTACCTATTGCAAAAGCCAATGCTTATTTTCATGATCTGAAATTGCCAGGCGCAAAAGGCCAAATCGCCGAGAAGATACTCAAAGAAATTCGTGACCGCCTGCAATTCCTGGTCAATGTTGGACTAGATTACTTAAGCCTGAATCGTTCAGCCGATACGCTCTCTGGCGGCGAAGCTCAGCGCATTCGCTTAGCCTCTCAAATTGGCGCCGGTCTAGTCGGAGTAATGTATGTGCTCGATGAGCCATCGATTGGCCTACACCAGCGCGATAATGAGCGCTTGCTTAGCACACTGATACACCTGCGCGATCTTGGCAATAGCGTGCTGGTGGTTGAGCACGATGAGGATGCCATTCGTGCGGCCGACTTTGTCATAGATATCGGCCCAGGCGCTGGCGCTCATGGCGGTCAGATCATTGCCAGCGGTAATGTGGACGACATCATCAACTGCACCGATTCAGTAACAGGCGACTATTTATCTGGTCGTCGGCGCATCGAAATTCCGGCCAAGCGCCACGCGCCGGACGCACAAGCACAGCTCCGCATCACCGGTGCACGTGGCAACAATCTCAAAAACGTAACTGCCACCATTCCACTAGGACTTATGACTTGCATCACAGGAGTGTCAGGATCTGGCAAGTCGACACTGATCAACGGTACCTTATTTCCAATTGCTGCTACCAAGCTAAATGGTGCTGGCGAGCGAAATCCAGCTGAGCATGATGCTATTGAAGGCATTGAACTGCTCGATAAAGTTGTCGACATTGATCAAAGCCCCATTGGCAGAACTCCACGCTCTAATCCAGCGACTTATACCGGCTTATTTACGCCAATACGCGAGCTATTTGCCGGCACCCAAGAAGCTCGCTCACGCGGCTATGGCCCTGGTCGCTTCTCATTTAATGTGAAAGGTGGTCGCTGCGAGGCCTGCCAAGGTGACGGCGTCATTAAAGTGGAAATGCATTTTCTACCCGACGTGTATGTACCTTGCGATACTTGCAAAGGCCTGCGCTATAACCGCGAAACGTTAGATGTTCGCTACAAGAATAAAACCATTACCGAAGTCCTAGGCATGACCGTAGAGGTCGCGCGTGAATTCTTCGACGCCATTCCAGCGCTCGCTCGCAAACTACAAACGCTGATTGATGTCGGACTCTCTTACATCACGCTTGGTCAAGCCGCGACCACCTTATCTGGCGGCGAGGCGCAGCGCGTAAAGTTAGCGCGGGAATTATCAAAGCGTGATACTGGGCGCACACTGTACATACTTGATGAGCCTACTACTGGCCTACACTTTTATGACATCGAACAACTTCTTGGCGTCTTGCATCGCCTTCGTGACGCAGGCAACACTGTCGTTGTAATTGAGCACAATTTAGATGTCATCAAAACTGCTGACTGGGTTTTAGACCTTGGCCCTGAGGGCGGTGATGGCGGAGGCATGATCATCGCTGAGGGCACACCCGAAGATATCGCCAATAACAACGCATCGCACACTGGACGCTTCTTGAAACCACTGCTGAGCTTATGAGCCAGCAATAGCATTTCTAGCAATTTGCAGACACAAAAAAGCCAGCGTTAGCTGGCTTTTTTGAATCGCACATCACTAGCTTAATGCTTATTCAGCATCAGCCGCTGGACCTGCGATAGCACGATCAACAAGCTCAACATAGGCCATTGGTGCGTTGTCACCTGGGCGGTTGCCAGCTTTCAACACACGCAAATAACCACCGTTACGCTCTTTATAACGCGGACCAAGAACGGTGAACAATTTGCCAACCATTTGCTTCGAGCGAGTGCGGGCAAATGCCAAGCGGCGGTTAGCCACTGTGTCATTTTTAGCCAGCGTGATCAGAGGCTCTGCCACGCGACGCAGCTCTTTTGCTTTAGGCAAAGTTGTGCGAATCAGCTCATGCTCAAACAACGACACAGCCATGTTTTGAAACATAGCATTGCGGTGTGCGCTGGTACGGCCGAGTTTTACATTACTATTACGATGACGCATGGCAGTCTTCCTACACTAATTCAGTTGCCGATTAACGGCCGCGAAAATTCAAACGGTCGTCATTGCGCAGGCTGGCTGGTGGCCAGTTTTCCAAGCGCATCCCCAAAGACAAGCCTTTGGAAGCCAAGACATCTTTGATTTCAGTCAATGATTTCTTGCCTAAGTTCGGCGTCTTCAACAGTTCTACTTCAGTGCGCTGTACCAGATCACCAATGTAGTAAATATTTTCAGCTTTCAAGCAGTTAGCCGAGCGAACGGTTAACTCTAGATCATCGACTGGACGTAACAAAATCGGATCGACATCATTGCCTGGTTGCGGAGCCACGGATGGGCTATCTGCTTCCAAATCAACGAAAACGGCGATTTGCTGTTGTAACACTGTAGCTGCGCGACGAATCGCTTCTTCAGCATCAATGGTACCGTTCGTTTCCAAGTCAATAACCAGCTTGTCCAAGTCAGTACGCTGTTCAACACGCGCACTTTCAACGACATAAGCAACGCGTAGAATCGGACTAAACGAAGCATC
>CAXIBK010000016.1:0-21387 GCA_964022225.1 uncultured Paraperlucidibaca sp. | reverse complement strand
GAGCACCAAAAACAACATGCTGGCGATGAATAAGTTCATATAGGAGAAGAAGCGCTCATAGCCATCGTCACCGCGCATATACCACGAGGCGAAGATGTGAATGAGAAAGCCGACGCCGGTGATGACGCCCATCATGGTCAGCGACAAGCCATCGAGGCGCAGAGCGAATGTTGCATCTAGACCATCGACAGCGATCCATGACCACAGCACTTGCGTGTAAGCGCCGCCCTCTGGCGTGTGCTGCAAGAAGTCATAGCCAACATAGGCAGCGGAGGCGGCGGAAATCGCCATGCTGCCAACACCGATTAAGGCGGCTACATTTTCGCTAATTCGGCCACGCGCACAGGCAAGAATCAAAAAACCCAGCAGTGGCGCCAGGAAGGTGAGGAATAAAGCGTTCATCCGCGCATCTCGCTGGCTGAGTCGATGTCGAGGGTTTTAAAGCGGCGATTTAATTGCAGCACGATGGCCAAGGCAATCGCGGCCTCAGCGGCGGCGAGCGATATGATCATGATGAACATGATTTGGCCATCGGGCTGAACCCAACGTGCGCCGGCTACGACAAATGCTAGTGCGGCGGCATTCATCATTACTTCCAATGACATCAGCATGAAGAGGATGTTGCGGCGAACCAGCAAGCCCACCACACCTAAGCAAAACAGCACGGCGGCTAATGCCAAACCATGCTCCATGGGCACTCCAGACATCACGAGGCATCCTCCGAGCGACCAAGGTGATAAGCCGCCACCAATGCCGCCAATAGCAAAAACGACGCTAGCTCAACCGCCAGCAAGTAAGGGCCAAACAAGCTGATGCCGACTTCGCGGGCATCGACCACGGTGTACGGAATCTCATGTGTGCCCATGCCGGTCAGCGCCCAGAGCAATACGGCAAATAAAGCCAAGGCCAAAATCGCCGGCAAAATCCACACTTTCGGCTTCAGCCAAGCACGCTCTTGCGCCACTGTGGCATCGCCGAGGTTGAGCATCATCACCACAAACACAAACAGCACCATGATGGCGCCGGCGTAGACAATGACTTCCAACATGCCGGCAAACGGTGCGCCCAAGGTGAAGAAAATCACCGCCACAGCTAGCAGCGAGACGATGAGATTGAGCAGCGCATGCACTGGGTTTGCATTACTGATCACGCGCACCGTGGCCAAAATCGCCACTACTGCTGCCACATAAAAAATTATATCCACGCTAGATTCTCTCTCGTTGGTGGCGCTAGTGCCGTTTAAGGCATCAAGCCTTTGACACTAATTGGCGCGGCTTCGTTTTGCGCATCGCCTTTGGGTTTGCCAGCAATGGCCATGCCCGCAACACGGTAGAAGTTGTAGTCCGGGTTTTTTCCAGGACCTGAAATCAATAAGTTTTCTTTCTCATAAACCAAGTCTTGGCGATTGAATTCAGCCAACTCAAAGTCAGGTGTGAGCTGGATCGCCGTGGTTGGGCAGGCTTCTTCGCACATGCCGCAGAAAATGCAGCGCGAGAAGTTGATGCGGAAAAACTCGGGATACCAACGGCCGTCTTCGGTTTCAGCTTTTTGTAGCGAGATGCAGCCAACAGGGCAGGCGACAGCGCACAAGTTGCAGGCCACGCAGCGTTCTTCGCCATCGGGGTCACGGGTCAATACGATGCGGCCACGGTAGCGCGGCGGCACATAGATGGGCACTTCCGGATACATCAAGGTGTCGCGCTTGCGGAAAGCGTGCATAAACACCATGACGATGCTGCGCAGCTGCGTGTAGATGCCGGCCAAAATACCTTTAAGCGTCATGATCGAGACCTCACTGCGGCGTATTGAGCAGGATGACCGCAGCGGTCACCAGCAAGTTAATTAGCGTCAACGGCAAGCACACCAGCCAGCCAAAGGTCATCACGCGGTCATAACGTGGGCGCATTAAGGCACCGCGAATGAGCACAAAGAACATGATGAAGAAACCAGTTTTCGCCGCAAACCAGAAGAATGGTGGGATGCCGTCGAGATAGGGAATCGGCAATGGCATCCAGCCGCCCAAGAATAGAGTCGCCAACAGCGCCGACACGACAACAACGCCGACGTATTCGCCGACAAAGAACATGCCCCATTTCAAGCCAGAATATTCGACGTGATAGCCATCAGCGAGCTCTTGCTCAGCTTCAGGTTGGTCGAATGGATGACGGTGAGTCACGGCAATGCCGGCAACCAAGAAGGTACAAAAGCCAAAAAATTGCGGCACGATGTACCACATGCCTTCCTGCGCCAAGACGATATCGCGCAGGCTAAAGGAGCCGGCTTGTGCGACCACTCCCATTAAGGCGATGCCCATAAACACTTCATAGGACAAGGTTTGCGCTGAAGCTCGCATGGCGCCAAGCAAGGCGTATTTGTTGTTACTGGCCCAGCCGGCAAAGAGCACGGCATAAACCGCAAGGCCTGCCATTGCCAAGAAAAACAGCAGACCGACATTCATGTCGATCACCACCCAATCAGGCGTAATGGGCACGACGGCCATGACCATGAGCAAAGACGACAGCGCGATTGCCGGGGCCAGCCAGAAGATCAATTTATCGGCGAATGGTGGCGTCCAGTCTTCCTTAAAAAACATCTTCAGCATGTCGGCCGCAAGCTGTAACAGGCCGAATGGACCCACACGGTTGGGGCCATGACGATCTTGCCATAGCGCCAATAAGCGCCGCTCAACGAAGCTCAAGAATGCCGCCGATAACACTACCGCAAGCAAAATCACCACCGCCTTCGCCACTTGCGTGACGATAGTGATGAGGTCGGGCGTTAGCCAATCCATATTCATTAGACTTGACCTCCGACAGTGCTCGTCGCCCAGCTCGCTTGTGATGCCGCTGCGCATTCGCCATAGCCTTGCGGCAGGCTTACTACGCCATCAACGAGGCTTGCGCTGATCTGCACGGGCAAGGCTAAGGTCTCACCGTCAATGCTCAATGCCAGTGTGTCGCCAGCGCTAAGTTGCAAGCTAGTGGCGGTGGCTGATGACACGGCGGCGAAGGCTTCGGCAATGCGCGGCGCCACAACGGCGGCGCGAGCGCTAAGCTCATCGCTTCCGAATAAATGGTGGCGAGCCACGATGCGCAGCTGGCCATCTATAGCGCTAAAGGCAGCAGGTACGTCGGTGAAATAGGCGGTGTCGTGATCGCCGCTGAATAAGCGCGTGCCTTCGTCGCCGCCGCGTAAATGACCACCGACCTCGTCTTGGAATTTGCTCCATGCTTGCGGCGAGTTCCAACCTGGCGCAGCAGCAAAAGCCACAAGACGCGAGTCTTCATTAGGGCCGCTATAGCCCTCCATGGAAAATGCCAAGGCAGTATCAATATCTTGCGATGCGCGCGGCTCATGCACGGAAATATTAGCGCGCATGGCGGTACGGCCAGACGAGCGGCGCGGACCGCGAGCGATTTTCAGGCCTTTGATGCGGAAGTCGGCAGCTGGGCCGGCATCCACAATCGCCGCCAGTGCGGGATGATGCGCGGCGGTAGCGCCGGTGGCTTCATCAAGCTGCGTCCAGCGTACTTCTTGGCCAATGAGCGTGCTGCGCAGAGCATGCAACCAGCGCCATGATTCTTTCACCAACACGCCATCGTCGTAATAAGCCGGGTCGAAAACCTGGAAGAAGCGCTGAGCGCGGCCTTCTTGGCTAACCACCGTGCCATCACCTTCAACAAAGCTGGCCGTCGATAACACCCAGTCAGCCGCCGCCACGGTGGCGTTGTTCTGATGATCGATGGCAACCACGGTGGCTTTCGCCAATGCCGCATCAACACGGGCAGTGCTTGCGCGTAGATATAGATCGTTTTCTAAGACCACTACGGCATCAGCATCACCGCTACTTAAAGTGTCCAAGGCGGCGTCTAAGGACTGGCCACCTAGCAGTGTGGTGCCCAAGCTATTAACTTCGCGCACCACCAAACTCAGGCCAGCCGATTTACCCTGCTGCACTAACGCTTTGGTGATGTTGGCCGCAGCCTGAATCACGCCCGCATGCTGAGCGCCAGTACCCGACACCACCAAGGGCGCATTCGCTGCCATTAAGTCATCTGCAATTCGTTGCGCTAGTCCGGCAGTAACGCTATCTAGATCAGCTACTGCTGGCGCACTTGCATCAATGGCATGTGCAACGGCGAAACCTAGGCGCGCAATATCTTCTGGCGTGGCATGGTGTGTTGCAGCGGCGACATCATCTAAACGTGTCGCTTCAACGCTGGCGATATACAGCGGCGACAGCTCACGCTGGCCAATATCGCGCACACCGAGCGCGTTCCATGACTGCACTTTCTTCTCGGCGGTCATCGCAACTGGTTTATTTTTTACTGATTGGCGCAGACCTAAGGCTACGCGCGGCGAGGTTTGCGTCAGATCTTCACCGAGCACAAATATCGCATCTTTAGTTTCTATCTCGCGCAAGCTCGGCACGCGGTCGGCATGCTGCTGCAACAAGCCCAGCACTAAAATATTTAGCGCTTGCTCAGCAGCATTCACGCCAGAATAGAAATTATCCGCTCCGACCAGCTCGATGAGCGCATGGTTGGCTTCAAGGCTGGCGCGTGGCGAGCCGATGCCAATAACGCGCTTCGCTGATTGTAGGCTAGCAGCAATTCCATCGAGCGCTGCATCTAAGCCGCGCTTCTCGAACTCACCAGCCACTTTTTGCATGGGCTGGCGTGGACGATCTTCGCGATTAACAAAGCCATAGCCAAAGCGGCCGCGGTCGCATAGGAAATATTGATTCACCGAGCCATTGAAGCGGTTTTCGATGCGACGCAGCTCGCCATAACGCTCGCCTGGGCTGATATTGCAGCCAGCAGCGCAACCTTGGCAGATGCTCGGCGCGAACTGCATATCCCATTTACGGTTATAGCGTTCGCTGTGGGTTTTGTCGGTGAATACGCCGGTCGGGCAGACTTCGGTGAGGTTGCCAGAGAACTCACTTTCCAACGTGCCATCTTCAACACGGCCGAAATAGACGTTGTCATTCGAACCGAAAACACCTAAGTCGGTGCCGCCGGCGTAATCGTTGTAATAGCGCACGCAGCGATAGCAAGCGATGCAGCGGTTCATCTCATGATTGATGAACGGGCCCAAGTCTTGGTTTTGGTGCGTGCGTTTTTGGAAGCGATAACGGCGCGTATTGTGGCCAGTCATCACCGTCATATCTTGCAAATGGCAATGGCCACCTTCCTCACAAACTGGGCAGTCGTGCGGGTGGTTGATCATCAGCCATTCCACCACCGAAGCACGGAACTGCTTAGCTTCAGTGTCTTCAATGGAGATATAGGTGTTGTCGGTGGATGGCGTCATGCACGACATAACCAAACGGCCGCGGGTGTCGTCAGCATTGGCGTATTGCTTGACCGCGCACTGGCGGCAAGCGCCCACCGAGCCTAAGGCTGGATGCCAGCAGAAATAGGGGATATCAAGACCGAGCGACAAACAGGCGCGCAGCAGGTTGTCGCCGCCGTCTACTTCGTATGATTTGCCGTCTACGTGGATGGTTGCCATGTCGGGACCGTCTTTAAACTAAGGTGATTACGCGGGAGTCGCAGCAGCGGGCATAGCCACACCAGCCACAAACTCATCGCGGAAATATTTAATGGCACTGCCCAAGGGCTCAACCGCACCGGGCGCATGCGCACAGAAGGTTTTACCTGGGCCTAAGAAGCCGACTAATTGCAGCAAAGTTTCGATATCAGTGTCTTTGCCTTCACCACGCTCTAGTGCGCGCAGTAGCTTCACGCTCCAGGGCAGGCCATCGCGGCAAGGTGTGCACCAACCGCATGATTCGCGCGCAAAAAACTCTTCCATATTGCGCAGCAACGACACCATATTGACGGTGTGATCGACGGCCAAGGCCAGGCCTGTACCCATACGCGTGCCAACTTTACCGATACCGCCAGCATACATTTGCGCCGATAAATGCTCGGGCAATAAGAAGCCTGTGCCAGCGCCGCCGGGCTGCCAAGCTTTCAGCGTATAACCATCGCGCATGCCACCGGCATAATCTTCAAACAGCTCTTGCGCGGTGATGCCAAAAGGCAACTCCCATACGCCTGGGTTCTTCACTTTGCCAGAGAAGCCCATCATTTTAGTGCCGTGATCTTCGCTACCAGGGCGTGCAATGCCGGTGTACCAAGTCACGCCATTGCCAATGATGGCAGGCACGTTGGACAAGGTTTCGACGTTATTAACGCACGTGGGCTTGCCCCACACGCCGACCGCTGCTGGAAATGGCGGTTTCGAGCGTGGATTGGCACGACGGCCTTCCAGCGAGTTAATCAGCGCGGTTTCTTCACCGCAGATATAGCGTCCAGCACCAGTGTGCACATAGAGCTCAAAGTTGACGCCTGTACCGAGAATATTTTGTCCGATATAACCTTTGGCACGAGCCTCATCGAGCGCACGATTGAGGTTGCGCGCGGCATCAACGTATTCACCACGAAGGAAAATATAGCCAGTCTGAGCCTCTAGGGCACGAGCGCTGATGATCATGCCTTCGATGAGCAAATGCGGCATTTGCTCCATCAATAGACGATCCTTCCAGGTGTTCGGCTCCATTTCATCGGCGTTGCAGAGCAGATAGCGTGGCGTCACACCGTCGTTGGGCGGCATCAAGCCCCATTTCACACCGGTAGGAAAGCCTGCACCGCCGCGACCTTTGAGGCCGGCGTCTTTCACTTGGCTGGCGATTTCGCCAGGCGCTAAGGTTTTCAGCGCTTTTTTCATTGCGCTATAGCCGTCTTTGGCCTCGTATTCATCCATCCAAACGACTTGGCCGTCATCACGCAAACGCCAAGTTAGCGGATGGGTTTCAGCCGAGCGCGCAATGCGATTTGCCGGACCTACAGAGGAAAGCATCATGAATACTGCTCCAACAAGCCAGGGATGACTTCAGCAGTTAAGCCACCGTGCGTGTCGTCATCGATCATCATGGTTGAGCCTTTGTCGCAGTTACCTAGGCAGCACACCGGCAACAGTGTGAAGCGGCCATCGGCTGTGGTTTCACCATAGCCGATGCCGAGCTTGGCGGTGATGGCCGCGAGCACATCCTCATGACCATTGATGTAGCAGGTCATGGAGTCGCAGAGGCGCAGCACATGGCGACCGACCGGCACGCGGAAAATCTGGCTGTAGAACGTCGCCACGCCTTCAACATCGGCAGCAGGAATGCCTAGGACTTCGGCAATCGCAGGTATAGCGCCATCGGGCACATAGCCATGAGTCGCTTGCACGATTTTTAGGGCATCAATGCTGGCAGCACGTGGATCAGGATAATGCGACTTGGCATGCTCCATATCGGTGCGTTCTTGGAGCGACAAAGTGAATCGGCTGGTCGCAATCAGCGCTTGATTATCTGTTTGCATTATCGGTCAACGTCGGCCATCACGAAGTCAATGGAAGCCAAATAGGCAATAAGATCCGGGATCATCGAACCACGAATCACCGAGGGAATTTGCTGCAAATGCGCAAATGATGGCGTACGGATTCGAGTCCGGTAGCTCATCGTATTTTTATCTGAGGTCAGATAATAGCTATTGATACCTTTTGTGGCCTCGACCATAAAACTGGCTTCACCTTCTGGCATCACTGGCCCCCACGACACGCTAGTGAAGTGGTGAATCAGTGTTTCAATATCTTGCAAAGTGCGATCTTTCGATGGCGGCACCGACAATGGATGATCGGCCTTGAATGGTCCGGACGGCATATTATCGACGCACTGCTGAATGATGCGCAGCGACTGGCGCATCTCCTCTAGGCGCACCAGCCCTCGATCATAGGCATCGCCGTTATGCGCCAGTGGCACATCAAAATCGAAGTTTTCATAGCCTGAGTAGGGGCGAGCTTTACGCAAATCGAAATCGATGCCAGTTGCACGCAAGCCTGGACCGGTTACGCCCCATTCGATGGCTTCAGCGCTGCTGTACTTAGCAATATCAATGGCGCGGTTTTTCAATACGCCATTTTGCATTGCGGCTTTTTCGTATTCTTTCAAGCGCTTGGGCATCCACGCCAAGAACTCGCGAACCAAGCGCTCCCACCCATTGGGCAGATCATGAGCAACGCCGCCGATGCGGAACCAAGCCGGATGCATACGGAAGCCGGTAATGGCCTCGATGACGTCATAGGCCTTTTTACGATCGGAGAACATAAAGAAGATCGGCGTCATGCCGCCGAAATCTTGGATATAGGTGCCGAGAAACAGCAAGTGCGAAGTGATACGGAAAAATTCCGACAACATAACGCGAATGGTTTGCACACGCGCAGGCACCTGAATGCCGGCGAGCTGCTCGACCGCCAGCACATAGGGCAGGTTATTCATCACGCCGCCGAGGTAATCAATACGGTCGGTGTAGGGGATGAAACTGTGCCAGGTTTGGCGCTCAGCCATTTTTTCCGCGCCGCGATGGTGATAGCCAATGTCGGGCACGCAATCGACAATTTCTTCGCCATCGAGCTGCAACACAATACGGAAGGCGCCGTGAGCAGACGGGTGGTTCGGGCCTAAGTTGAGGAACATAAAGTCCGATTCATCATTGCCCTTTTTCATACCCCATTCTTCAGGGTTGAAACGCAGCGCTTCCTGCTCTTGATCTTGGCGCAAGGCGGTGAGCTGGAACGGGTCAAACTCTGTGGCCCGCGCGGGGTAATCTTTACGCAGCGGATGGCCGACCCACGTGCGCGGCATCAACAGACGGAATGGCTGTGGATGACCAGGAAACTCGATACCAAAAAGATCGATAACTTCACGCTCATACCAATTCGCATTGGCAAATACTGGCGTCACCGTGGGGATGCTCAGGTCATCAACAGAGAGCGCCACCTTGATGCGGACATCGCTATTACGCTCGATCGATAACAGATGATAAAACATCGTGTAATCGGAGGATGGCAAACCGAAGCGATGCTTGCGCAGGCGCTCATCCACCGCCGACAAGTCATAGAGCATGCTATAGGGCTTAGGCAGCTGCTTTAAAAAGCGCAGCACATCGCGAATTAAGCTACGCGGCACCCAAAGCGTCGGCACACCATCTTTAGTGGGCTGGAAAACCAACTGATCACCGCCAAAACGGTCGCTGAGTTCGCGCACTACGGCAAACTCAGCACCGGGCAATGGTGCGGCGTTGGAAGTTACTTCAATAGATGCCATGGGGACGTCTTCAGCCATCAGTCTTGTCGTCACTCAATTGTGTTAGGTCAGCGCTATACGTTATCGGGGGTGCGTAAATTCACCACCTCAATACGCTCAGCATTTTTCTCGTCGCGCTTTGGCGTTAGCTCAGGCTTGTATACGCCCTGATCGCCCACCACCCACGACAGCGGGCGGCGCTCTTTACCGATTTGCTCTTGCAAAATCATCAATGCTTGCAAGAAGGCTTCGGGGCGCGGCGGGCAGCCTGGGATATAAACATCGACAGGCAAGAACTTATCGACGCCTTGCACCACGGAATAAATGTCGTACATGCCGCCCGAGTTCGCACAGGCGCCCATGGAAATAACCCATTTCGGCTCAAGCATTTGCTCATATAAGCGCTGAACTACAGGCGCCATTTTCATGAAGCAAGTGCCGGCAATGACCATTACATCGGCTTGGCGCGGTGAGGCGCGAATCACTTCAGCACCAAAACGCGCAACGTCGTGCGGCGCGGTAAAGGCAGTGGCCATTTCCACGTAGCAGCAAGATAGACCGAAGTTATAGGGCCATAAAGAGTTCTTACGCCCCCAGTTCACCGCACCGTGAATCATGTCTTCGAGGCGCCCTAGAAATACGCTTTTGTTGACTTGCTCTTCGATGGGGTCAGGTACGCCGGTTTGCGTTTGCTGAATTGGATAAACATCGTTGGCGGCGCTTGGATCAATTTTGGTGAGGGTGTATTTCATGCAATAAGCCTCAGGATGCTTTTTTGTCAGCGGCTAAACGCGCAGCACGCTTACGACGAGCTTCTGGCGCCCAATCGAGCGCACCAACTCGCCAGAGATAAAACAGACCAGCGAGCAGCACAAAAATAAAGATGGCCGCCTCGATAAAGCCCAACCAACCAACGTCGCGGATAGAAATCGCCCAGGCATATAAAAACAAGGCCTCAACGTCGAAAATTACGAAGAACATGGCGACGAGATAGAATTTGGCAGACACCCGAAGACGTGCACCGCCCTGCGGTACAATGCCGGATTCGAAAGGATCGTTTTTGGCTCGGCCCCAGTCACGGCCACCCAAAAAATAGGGGACAAACAGCATGAAACAACACATGCCGACAATGCCGAGTAGAAAGATGCCGAAAGACCAATAACTGGCTGTTTCCATGACGTCTGGCGTCATTGCTCACTCCTCAGTCGCACCGCTGGTAGCAGCTGGCTTTTAGAGCAAATCGAGACGTTTGCTCTAAAACCAACCTTACAGAACAAGATTTCGCGCGGAGGATACGCTTTTGAGCGACTTAATTCCACACCACGATGGTGGTGTTTATGAATCTTGGCTTAGGCTTTATGCCACTGATGCTCTGCTCCCGCAGCCATAATCGCGTTCGATTTCATCTAGTGCTTCGCCTAAATAAACGGCAATTTTTTGCACACGCGGCAGCGCCACTCGGCATGCCGTAAAGCCAAAATGCATATGCCCGTCGTAAGACAACAAGGTGATGTTCAAGGCTTGACCATTAAAAATAAGCGATACCGGATAGGCGCTGAGTAAGCGTGCGCCATTTAAATACAGTACTTCCGTAGGGCCAGGCACATTGGAGACCATGGTGTTGTACATCGGACGCTTAGTGCGTGCCGCTAAGCCTGTCATTTGGCCAATCATAAACGGCGCCATGAGCAGGTTGGTGTAGAGCGTCATGGCAGGCTTGGAAAGCGTGCCGAGCAAGTCTTTATTGGCCTGCATGGAGGCTTTGATGTGCTCAAAACGCGCTTTCGGATCGGCAATATGCGTACCCAAAGAGGCCAACGCTAAGCTGATACCGTTGCCCTCACCAGCTTCGTCACGAGTGCGAATAGACACCGGGATCGAAGACACCAAGGGCTTAATGGGCAAGTCACCATGCTCAAGCAAGTAACGGCGTAGCGCGGTCGCACATACTGCTAGTACGATGTCATTGAGCGTTCCACCAGCATTTGTAGCGACGGCTTTCATGCGGTCGATAGGCAAGCTTTGCGTCGCAAAGCGGCGTTGCGGGCTAACAATGGCGTTGAGTGAGCAACTTGGCGAACGATAAGGGCCAATCAAGCCAGACTCTGGCGCGGCACGTAGCATACGCATCCAAGCTTTAAAAGACTGGCCGAGCACGCTCAGCACACTGGTACGCGCCAGAGCTTGAGCAGACTCAGCAATGGCTTTCGGCACGGCGGCACTGGCACGCTTGAGTGGCGGCATCGCCCAAAAGGCCGGCATATTGGTGTTGCTGGGATCAGGGCTTAAGCAGCGGCTCATGGTGCGCGAGCCTGACATACCATCCATTAAGGCGTGATGAATTTTGAAGTAAATCGCGAAGCTGCCATCGTTTAGGCCTTCAATAATCGTGCACTCCCAGAGCGGGCGATTTTTATCCAATGGCTGGCTGTGCAAGCGCGAAATCAGCACGCCAAGTTCGCGCTCACCGCCAGGGTGCGGTAATGCGGCATGACGCAGGTGATAGTCGATATCAATTTTATCGTCGACCTCCCACGCTGGTGCGACCTTGCTGCCAAGGCCTGTTTTTAAGCGCAAATTAAATGGTGTTTGATCAACTGGATAACTTTTCATGCCAGCTATCATGTCGCCAACCCAATCAGGGCCAACGCCCTCGGGCAAGGCATAACGATGCAGCATAGCCACATGCATATAGGCATCACGAGATTCGGCGTTAAGAAAAAAAGAGTCAGCGAGGCTGAGGCGCTTAGCAGCCATGAGGAGCATCCTGCGATATTGTTATTTTGTACCTAATGGTAGCGATTCTAGCGCCGACCCTGCAATGCCGTTTGTGCAATGTGCTGTTTTACTAGCCCACTGTTCTCAAAAGCCTTCATGCCGATATTGCGCAGCACGCGCAGTGCCGGCAGCTCGCTGGCGAAGAGAAAGTCAAAGCCGCTCATGGCATGCATCATCAGGCCGTTGTGGCCACGACGGGCCCGACTGTATTGGCGCTGCGCGCGCTCATGCGCCCACGGCAAGCCAGCTTCGCGCTGCGCCACTAAGGCGTCGACTAGCGCGGCAACATCGAGGAAGCCGAGGTTAACGCCTTGGCCGGCGAGCGGATGAATACTGTGCGCGGCATCACCGATGAGCACCACGTCATCGCGGGCGTAATGCTCGGCGTGCTGAGCCAATAAAGGAAAGCTGGCACGCTCACCCAGTAACCTTAGCGCACCTAATCTGTGCTCAAACGCTTGCGCCAAAGCCAGCTCAAACTCAGCCACGGGCATGGCGCAATAGGCTTGCGCCTGTTCGCTGGGCAAGGTCCACACTATCGATGACTGCTGCGGATGATCGGTGGGCAAAAATGCCAATGGCCCCGTGTTCAAAAAGCGCTGCCAAGCCGTGGCCTCATGCGGCTTTTCGTGCTCAACGGTGCACACCACGCCGCGCTGATGATAATCGCGCTGCGCCACAGCGATGCCGGCCAGCTCACGCACGCGCGACTGTGCGCCATCAGCAGCTATAACCAACGGCGCGTGTAGCACATTACCGTCGCTGAGCGTCAAACACCAATCGCCAAGCCCGCGCTCGAGCTTAGTCCAGGCTTGCGGAGCATAAATACTTAGGCCCGCATCTTGCGTAACTTGCTGCCACAGAGCGGTTTGCAAGGCGGCATTTTCCATCAGCACACCTAAATTTTCCACGCCAGCGGCTTTTGCACTGAAATGCACAGCACCGGTGCCATCAGCATCCCATACGCGCATATCGGCATAGGGTGCAGGCCGTAGCTGCGGCCATTTTGCCTGTAGTCCGGCGCCTTGAAGCAAGCTCACGCTTTCTGGCGACAGCGCAGAAACACGTAAACCCCAATGCTCATTTGCGGTCGCCGGCGCTGGCGGCAATGTGCGCTCGACCACGGCAATACGCAAATCGCGAGCAACGGTCTGCTGGCGCAAGCGCAAAACAAACGCGCTGCCAACAAGGCCAGCACCAATCACGATCATGTCGAATTGTGCAGAAGTCTTAGGCATGGTTGAGCCCCATGGCATAACGAGCCAAAGCTGGTTTCGCACCGGGCAAGACATCAAAGCCCACTAAGCCAATACTGCGCAGCAAGCTCAGCGCCGGATTTGCCGTGGAGAAGCCGCGCACGAGACTGTCGGAGAATCGAATAATCTGCGATTGATCTTGCGTGCGGGCGGCGGCGTAGGCGGCTAAATCTTTCTTATCGCCTAAGTCTTTGCCCTGCTGATGCGCTAGCGCGAGTTGCGCACTCAACACCAAGGCATCGCGCACGCACAGGTTATAGCCTTGGCCAGCCACGGGATGCAGGCTGTGCGCGGCATTACCCAAAATCACGGCGCGACCTTGCACTTGCTGATTGGCGACCATGAGCGAAAGAGGATAGGCATGGCGTTTGCCAACGCGAACAAAACGACCGGCTCGGCGGCCGAACGCGTTTTGCAGTGCGGCGATGAAGTCGGCGTCATTGAGTGACTGCACCTGTGCAGCCTCAGCATCATGTAAGGCCCAGACCAATGAGCGGCGACAACCAGCAGCGGCGGCATCGGCCACGTTGGCGGGTAAATCTGGCAACGGCAGCAGGGCTATCGGGCCATCGGCGGTAAAACGCTCGTAGGCAACCTGCTCATGCGGCAGGCTGGTCTCACAAGCAGTAACGATGGCGGTTTGGCCATATGGTTGGTTGCGCACATCGATACCAAGCCAGGCGCGGCTTTGTGACTGCGCGCCATCGGCGGCAATAAGCAGCGGCGTGGATAAAAGTGTCTCTTCATCGCCTTGCGAATCAGCCGCTCGGTAACGTACTTGCGCCATCTCGGCCGTGCTCGTCACCTGTGTCACGCGCACGCCATCTTTTAGATTCACCGATGGGCACCGCCGCAACGCCGCCAACAATACGGCTCCCAACCACGCATTTTCGACCACATAGCCAAAGCTATCGACATTTTCCTCGGCCGCACTCAAGCGCGCCATGCCGAAATGCCCCTTATCAGAAACATGAATCTGATGAATCGGCGTCGCGTGCGGCGCCAGCTCAGACCATACGCCAAGCTCTTTAAATGCCTCAATGCTGCGCCGCGACAAAGCTGTATTGCGCGCATCGAAGCTTGGCGTATAGCTTGGACTCTGACCGGGCGCGAGTGCAGGCGGCAATTTAGCTGCCTCCAACAAAGTCACTGGCAACTCCGGCGTAGCCTTAGCAATGAGCAGCGCCAGCGTGACGCCGACCATACCGCCACCGACAATCACTACACTCGAATCGGTCGAGTCGCTCATGCGCTACCCACCAAAGCTTCTATCTCGGCAATGGTTTTCGGCGCTTTAGCAGTCAACACGTGAGGACCAGACTCGGTGACCACCACATCATCCTCAATACGAATGCCGATGCCGCGCCAACGCGCCTCCACCGTGTCGTCATCGGGCGCGATATACAGCCCCGGCTCCACGGTTAGTACCATGCCCGGGGCAAATGCACGCCATTCACCATCGACACGATAATCGCCGACATCATGCACATCCATGCCCAGCCAATGACCGGTGCGATGCATATAGAAGCGACGATAATCGCCAGCTTCAATGACCTTCGACAACTCGCCCTTAAGCAGACCAAGCTCAAGCAGGCCTTCACACAGCACGCGCACGGCGGTGTCGTGTGGCAGCTGCCAAGAATTGCCCACTTGCACGGCATCGATGGCCGCGAGCTGAGCCGCTAACACCACTTCATATAAGGCTTTTTGCTCAGCTGAAAAACGGCCATTTACCGGAAAGGTACGCGTGATATCCGCTGCGTAATAGGCCAGCTCACCGCCGGCATCGATCAAGACCAAATCGCCATCACGCAGTTCGGCGTTGTTTTCGGTGTAATGCAAAATGCAGGCATTAGCGCCGCCGCCAACAATGCTGCCATAAGCCGGCGCAATGCAGCCGTGGCGAGTAAAACTGTGCAGCAACTCCGCCTCTAATTCGTACTCATAGCGCCCGGGCTTAGCTACAGCCATGGCGCGGCGATGGCCTTCGGCGCTCAAATCCGCTGCCGCCTGCATGATCGCGATTTCAGCGGCCGACTTAATCAACCGCAAAGGATGCAAGGCCTGATCTATCGCATGCAGCGATTGCGGCGCCTCAACACCGGCACGCGCCTGCGATCTCACGGCGTTAATCCAGCCAGCTAAATCAGCGTCAAAAGCCGTCTCTGTCGCCATCGGCGCATAAACCTGCTTACGCCCAGCCAACAGCTCAGGCAATTTAGTAGCTACATCGGCAACGACAAACGCCTGATTCGCGCCGAAATCATTAACCGCGCCCTCGGGCCCGGCTCGGTAGCCATTCCAAATTTCCATGGTGCGGTCGCGATCGCGACAAAACAGCACAAACTCACCTTCAGCTCGGCCAGGCAGCAGCACCAGCAAGGCTTCAGGCTCGGCAAAACCGGTCAGGTAGTAGAAATCCGAATCTTGCCGATAGCGATATTCAGTATCGCGATTGCGGCGATGATGAACGGCCGCAGGAATAATCACAGCGGCATCACGACCAACACGCGCCATCAATGCCTGGCGGCGGCAAGCGAACTCTTCCGGCGAGATTCGAGCAGTCATAAAAGCCTCAGTGAAATGTTGGTTCGTCGGGCTCTCTTTCATTAGCCGCATCGTGGCCATGCTCTTCGCGCGGCGCCATTTCTTCAAACAAATGCATAGAGGCTAAACGCACAAACTCATGCAGCTCTAAATACGCCGCTTCGCCTTCTTCATCATCGTCATCGACGCTATCGACCTGGGTGATATGGGCTAAATCCTGCAATGTTTCGCGCATAGACGCTTCCGCCAGCACTGGACTGTTGGCTGGCGCGCCCAAACCGATGCCAGCAAGTAGGCCTCGGCAAAAATCGGCCAAAGCAACAACACGTAAATTTAGCGCTTCGTCGTCATCGGGCAGCATCGGCTTAAATGACAGCTCATCGGCATTTAAATCTTCTAGCGTTTGTAGCTGTAGCTGCCAAAGGCTGGCAATCATCGCGTCGGAAAAAGTAGATACCGGGTCAGTATGACCTTCTAGGGTTTTAATCAAAGCGTGGCGGTTTAAGCGCGCGCCGGCAACTAATAAGCCTGAAATCAAACCATGAAGCTCAGAGCCACTACAGTCGGCGTTTACCTCGCTGAGCAACAACGCGAGAGATTCTAGGGTAGGTAAATTCGCCGCTTGCATGATGTCGGCCTCCTGTTGGCATGAGCAAGGATGAATCTTATAGTAGCGGCTGACTTTCTTCACGGCGAACCGAATATGCGTGAGCAAGATTTCCAAGCGCTGAGCCGCCATCTTGAGCGATTGCTCGAGCGATATCGTGCCAGCCAACAGCAATGCAGCGCGCTACAAGCCCGATTGACTGAGCTTGAAAATGAGCGTGAAGACTTAAAACACCGCAACGAGGTCGCTCGCGATCGCGTCGAGGCCATCATCACGCGACTAAAAGCACTCGATACATCGAGCTAATGCCGCCTCGACTATAGGTCACTATATGAGCGCAGAAAACAACACATTGGATATTTTCATCCTCGATAAGGCATACAAAATTGCCTGTCCGCCCGCCGAGCAAGATAATTTGCAGCGCGCGGCACAATTTCTAGATCGAAAAATGCGCGAGATTCGCGGTAGTGGCAAAGTCTTAGGCTTAGAACGCATTGCCGTGATCGCGGCGCTGAATATCAGTCATGAGTTATTGAGTCGACAAAAGGCCGATAGTGAGCCGCAAGCTAGCGCCGAAGCCATCGCTGGCTTACTGAAAAAGATGGAAGTGGCACTGGCAGAATCGTAGTTGCAACATTGTTAGCAACTACGGTACTGAAGCACCACAGTTTTATAACAGACTAGACTTAGCAATATTGAGTCACTTGCGTATACTGAAGCTCTTCTCTGGGGTGTTTGCCAGTTCTTCATATCCCCTGAGCCGATGTTTAAACCATTGGGATGTGTTCGTTTATAGCTGTGTGCATGTCCGCCCGTCGGAAAGCCTAATGTTATGACGCCGCATCCCCCTTGAACCGCAGGGTTCAAGGGAGACGACGAACAGCGGCACTCTCGGAGAAACTATTCATCTATGGTGCTTTTGCGTCATCAACTCAGACTATCCCTTAGGCTTACGCGCCGCTCGCTGACATCAGCTCAGCAACAGGCTGCGGCACACGGCCTCGCTCAACAACTTTCGAAATTACCCAAGCTGTTATCTTGGCGGCACGTTGGCTTGTACTGGCCTGCTGATGGTGAAATTGATCCTAGCGTATTTGCTCGCCTGCTTTATAAGCGCGGCGTAACGCTGTATTTGCCCGTTATTGCAGCGAGAAAACGCGACCACCGACTACGCTTTTTGGCTGCTCCTGCAATGGCTTATGCCAGCAAACATCGGCGTCAGCTACGGCTGCAATCATGGCCAGCTAAGCGCAATCGATTTGGCCTTCGCGAGCCATTGGGGCGACAGGTCATTCGGCCAGAAAAGCTAGATGCGCTATTGATGCCCCTAGTCGGCTTTGATGCCAGCGGGCAACGCTTAGGCATGGGCGGAGGTTTTTACGATCGACTTTTGGCGCGACTGCAACGCGGCGTTAAGCGCCCACAGCTCATTGGCCTCGCGCACCACTCACAGCAGGTGTTAGCGCTGCCAACGGAGCAATGGGACGAGCCTGTCGATATCGTTGTTACGGACGCGGGGCATCTGCATCGCTAGCCAACACGCTCAAACGCTCATTGGCCAAAACGTCGAGCACATGTAGTTTTTGCTCGAAAGTCATGCTCGGAATTAGTTCCGCCCATTGTGTGCGCTGCTTGCTTTCACCTTGATCGGTTTGCGCCAAGACATCAGCCAATGCCGCATTTAGACGCGCCACATCGTTGGTTTTAGCAATCTCTGCTAATACTTTGTCTTTTTCCGCTGCAGATGCACTTAAGCGCGAGGCATCACGCGAGCTCAATAAACTAACGCCGCCATTAAGGCCGGCCCACTGAATACTGCACGCCGACAGCATCATAATCACCGCAAACATACTTATTACACGGCGCATGGCCAGCTCCTAAAGGGCTAATAAATCAAACAGAACTTAATCACGAAGGCTGAGCTGTTGCCAGCCCCGCTCATCGGCAATGCTCGCCAAAATGGGGTCAGCATCGACCGCAATAGGGTGTGTGACTCGCTCTAACAAAGGCAAATCATTGCGCGAGTCGGAGTAAAACCACGAGCCATCAAGGCTGTCATCATGATCTTTTAGCCAAGCCTCAAGGCGAGTGATTTTTCCCTCCTGAAAGCATGGCACGCCGAGCACTTGCCCCGTGTAATTACCATTGGCATCTTGCTCGGGCTGAGTCGCAATCAGATGTTCAACACCCAAGCGCTTGGCGATAGGGCCGGTCACAAACTGATTGGTCGCCGTAATGATCACTAGCGTATGACCAAGCTGTCGGTGCCTCTCAAGCAGGGCCTGCGCTTTCGGCAACAGCATCGGCTCGATGCGCTCACGCATAAACTCCGCATGCCATTGCGCCAAAGTTGCTGGCGTATTGCGCGCCAATACGGCAAAAACAAACTGGCAAAATGCGTTGATATCCAGCGTACCGGCCTGATAATCGGCGAAAAATCGGTCATTAGCACGTGCATAAGCATCAGCATCTACATGGCCTTTTTCGGCCAAAAACTCACCCCAGGCGTGGTCAGAGTCACCAGCCAGCAGCGTGTTATCCAAATCAAACAAGGCAAGAGTCATCTTAAGCTCATCAAACAGGCCATAAATTCGCGCCTAGGATACTCATTTAACACGAATAAAACGCGGCTCATCCTTGCCGATATCGCGGCACTGCGGTACTAATACGGGTAATAAATCTAAGTTTTTCAAGGACTCTCCAGTGATCGACGGGGACGGCTTCAGGCCCAACGTGGGCATCATTATTACTAACGACTCAGGCGATGTGCTCTGGGCCAAGCGCTATGGTCACGATGCCTGGCAATTCCCTCAAGGCGGCATCAGCGATGGCGAAACACCCGAGCAAGCTATGTATCGCGAGCTCTGGGAAGAAGTTGGCCTTGATCCTGAGGACGTCACCATTCTGGCTCAAACTCGCGGCTGGCTGCGCTATCGCCTACCCAAGCGCTTCATTCGCAATGACAAACCGCCATTGTGCATAGGGCAAAAGCAGAAGTGGTTTCTACTAAAGCTAGTTAGCGCAGAATCGCGCATTGCACTCGACAAGCAGAAACATGCCGAGTTCGATCATTGGCGCTGGGTTAGCTATTGGTATCCACTCGACCAAGTGGTGTCATTTAAACGCGAGGTCTATCGCAAAGCACTAAAAGAGCTACAGCCTCGCGTGCCAGTTGCCATAACCGCCAAAGCAGGATGATCGAATGCCACTAACCACCGAACCGAGCATGCTAGAAATTCTGCGCCGCATCGTTCAGGAGGTTGATTCTGCGCCGAACTTTCAGGCCGCACTCGACATTCTCGTGTCCTCGGTGCGTGAAGCCATTGGCACCGAAGTGTGCTCAGTGTATCTGCTTGATGACCGCAATAATCGCTTGGTGTTAATGGCAAACGAAGGCTTCAATCGCGAATCTATCGGCGTTGTTAGCATGGCCATGGATGAGGGCTTGGTCGGCCTCTGCGCTACCCGCGAGGAGCCAATTAATCTACAAGATGCTGCCTCGCATCCGCGCTACCGCTACTTCCCCGAAACTGGCGAAGAGCATTACAACGCGTTCTTGGGCGTGCCCATCATGAACCGCCGCAAAGTACTCGGCGTATTGGTTATGCAGCAATGTGATAACCGCCGCTTTGACGAAGGCGAAGTGGCCTTTATGGTCACGCTTTCGGCGCAGCTTTCTGGCGTGGTTGCGCACGCTAAAGTACTTGGCCAGCTAGAGATGTCCAAAATCTCTCGCGGCAACGCGACTCAAATCTATCAAGGCCTTACCGGCGCTCCAGGTGTCACCATAGGTCGTGCGGTAGTGCTTTATCCGCCCGCCGATTTGGACCAGGTGCCTGATCGGGCAGTCGACGATGTTGACTCCGAACTGCTGCTGCTATCGAAGGCATTAAACACTGTCCGCGAACACGTTCGCGCGCTGGATGAGCGCATGCGTGACAGCCTGTTGCCGGATGAGCGCGCACTTTTTGATGTGTATTTGCGCATGCTCGATGAAAATGCCCTCGGTGGCGAAATTGCGGCACGCATTCACGACGGCAACTGGGCGCAGGGCGCATTGCGTCAGGTCATTGATGAACATTTGCAAAATTTTGCCAAAATGGATGACCCGTATCTGCGCGAGCGCATGTCGGATGTGCGCGACCTTGGCCTACGCTTATTGGCCCAGCTACAAGAGCAAGAAAGCGAAGAAGTCCGCGAATTTCCCGACAATAGCATCCTAATTGGCGAAGACATCTCTACAGCCATGCTGCTTGAAGCACCGCTAGATAAAGTTTGCGGCGTAGTTTCGGCCACCGGTGCCGCCAACTCGCACATGGCCATTGTTGCACGAGAATTAGGCATTCCCGCCGCGGTCGGTGTCAGCGATATCCCTGTGACCTCACTCGACGACGCTGAAATGATCGTTGATGGCTATATCGGCCGCGTTTACGTGCAGCCATCACGTATGTTGCGCAAACGCTACAAGGACATCATCAAAGAAGAGCAGCAACTCACCGCCGAGCTCGATTCTTATAAAGGCAGAGATGCTGTCACACCCGATGGCTTTGCTGTTTCGCTTTGCGTGAATACTGGCCTGATGGCCGATGTCGCACGCGCCAAAGATCGTGGCGCCGAAGGTGTGGGTCTTTACCGCTCAGAAATTCCTTTCATGTTGCGCGAACGCTTTCCTAGCGAAGAAGAGCAACGACAAATTTATCGTCAGCAGCTGGAAGCCTTTGCACCAAAATCAGTCACCATGCGCACGCTCGATATTGGCGGTGATAAGGACCTCCCATACTTCCCAATTCACGAAGATAACCCCGCGCTTGGCTGGCGCGGTATTCGCGTCACGCTAGACCATCCTGAGATTTTCATGGTGCAAGTTCGCGCCATGCTAAAAGCCGCTACTGACCTGAATAACTTGCATATTTTACTGCCCATGGTGACATCGGTGAGCGAGGTAGAAGATGCTGTGGCGTTAATTCACCGCGCCGTGGAAGAGCTACAGGAAGAGGGCGAATACGCAGTGACGTTGCCACGTATTGGCGTCATGGTCGAAGTGCCAGCAACAATCATCC
>CAXIBK010000015.1:0-21461 GCA_964022225.1 uncultured Paraperlucidibaca sp. | reverse complement strand
AAGCGCTGCTTTAACACTAAAAGCCCAGCCGCATGCATTGTGCGGCTGGGCTTTTTTCTAGCTATTGCGGCTATGCATCCACTTCGCAAAAGCACCGGCAGTGAAGAACATAAACAGGCTATACACCGCGGCAGGGATGATCATTGACGCCGACACCATTGCCCCCACAGCCATTGCTAGCGTGGTGTTATGTACGCCGAGTTCGACGCTGATGGCGGTTGATTGTGGGCCATCTAAACCGGCGAGCTTTGAACTGCCATAGCTAATGCCCATGGCAAGTACGTTGAGGCAGAGTACAGCTAAGCCAACGCTAGCGATATTGCTAAAGATATGTTCTTGCTCGGACCAAAGCACAACGAAGACCACCAAGATAAAAAAGATGGTGGCGATTTTCTTCACTAGCGGCTCAAAGCGTATAGACCATTGTGTGGCGCGACTGCGAACGATCATGCCAATGCCAAGCGGCAGCAAAGTAATGAGCAGAATTTTCATTACGATGGGCGTCATGACGATCTCGTATTGCGCTTCGCCATGCATAAACCATTGAGTCGATAAGTCGAGCAAGATAGGCACAGTAAACACTGCAGCGACGCTGCTAATTGCGGTCATGGTTAGCGATAGTGCGGTGTCACCTTTGGCCAAGTGAGTGAGCATATTGGCCGTGGTGCCGCCTGGCGATGCACCGAGCAAGACCATGCCAACTGCAAGCTCTGGCGGTAGCTTAAAGGCTATTGCAAGGCCGACTGCGAGCAGAGGCGAGATGAAGAGTAGGTTCGCCATGCCGATGGCGACGCCGCGTGGATAGACCGCAACACGGCGAAAATCAGCGACTGTGAGCGCAAGCCCAAGGCTGAATAGAATGATAAAAAGAGAGATGGGCAGGAGCACCAAAATAAAAACGCTATCACTCATAGCAATGACCTAGGTTGTTTTAGTTGTGCCTAGATCATGCGTGAGACGAGTGACTTGCTCAAGCCCTAAATTTCAATACTGTAACAGCTGCTCTAATTGTTAGCCGTGCGGCGGCTGACTGCAACTGCAATTGCACGTTTAGCACGCGTTGGATGGGCAATAACCGGTCCCCAAACCACTTCGCCATTGACCAGCTGCATACCAACACGACCAATATTGAGCGCCCGACCTATCCCGCCTTGTTGCACCCAAATTGAGCTGATTTGACGAAGCCCAATTTTGCGCTCAGCGCGTCCGGCCAATCCTTCACGAACTAACACGCGATGCTGGTTTATGCGCATAACATTACTGGTTTGACGAAGTACGCCGAACAGGCCGACCGCAAGCCACAGTAGCCAGCCGCCACCGCCGCCTGATAAAACGCCAGCCATTGCTAGGAATGCGTGAGCACTCCAAAACGCGGCAATCGGCCAAGCGCCGGCAGCGACACAGAAGTCGATTTGGCTATCTTTATCGGAAGCGGGAAGGGTGATGCTACGAAGGCGCTCAGTGGGGCCTCGGGTATCGAACTCGGGGGCTTTGCCTGCAGGAAGACCATCAGTGATGGCTTCTAAGGCGCGTAAGCTGCGACCTGCAATGTGCCAATGACTCATGAGCGTGTACTCAAATGGCTAAGACAACTTAAGTGTAGGTTAGCCTAAGGTAGTTTATCTGCAAGGCTTTAGTGGCAGATATGTATGATCTTTGTGTGTCGCCTAATGTCAAAAAAGGCCCCGAGCAGGCTCGAGGCTAATTCAGATTCAGCATACAGATTGTGTTGTTCGAGCAGCGCTTTAAAAGCTGTATTTGGCCATGAGTTGCAGGCGATCTAAGTTGCCGTCACGACCATCTTCAACCTCGCGATTGGCATGCAGATACTCAGCGCCGATATCCAGTTTCGGTGTCACGCTATAAATGATGTTGGTCAAGCCAGAGAAAATGGCTTTGTTGGCATCACTAGCGGCTGCCGTTGGCGCCAGAGTATCTGGGTTATCTATTGATAAAACAGAGGCCTGAATGCTGCTGCGAAGTTTATCGGACCATAAATGGCGATAGGTCACATAGCCCGCGACCACATCAATTGCCTCTAGATTGCCGCTGGCATCGACGACGGCATCACCACTAGTGCCGAGTGCAACATAGCGACCAATACCGCTGCCGTAAGTGGCCATATAGCGAATATCATCGCCACCACTGAGATTGTATTTGCCTGAGAGTGAAATGCCGTAGCCTTCGGTAGTCTCATCTTGGCCTGCCGCGTTTTGCTTGGTTTTTAGCTGACGCGCAAGAGCGGCAACACTGACATGTCCAAAATCACCTTTGTGGGTATAGCGAGCGACTAGGTCTGGCATGGCATTGGAGCCTTGATCAGAAATCGATACGTCGCCAACTGATGGTGAAGTTGCTGGTGCCGTTGGAGCGGTTAAGTTGCGGCTAGCAAGTGCAGTTTCTGCATTCTCCACGGAGAGCTGCCAATTACCCGTGCTATAGCGTACTTGAGGCTGGCGGCCGAAAACGGTGCCATCGGAAGCTCCAACAAAATCCACAGTTTCGGGCAGTGCACCGAGATCTTGAAAAGTCGTCCAAGTCTGGCCAATTAACCATTTGTCATAGGTCAAGAATGCATGACGTAGGCCAGGGTCGTAGTTGTTAGTGACGCGCTCAGAGCCACGTGCCGGGCTTTGAAAGTCCATCTCAATATAGCCTTTGACGGATTTACCATTGCCAGCAGGCGTTTCAGTCTTGAAGAAAAAGCGTGTTTGTTGCGCGTGCATATCAAATACTGAACTGACGTTGCCATTGCCTGCGGAGATGGGCGTGGCACTTGGCACGTAAAAGTCGCGGCCACTGGAGTTGCCGGCAACTGAGCCATCGGAGAAGCGTGAATACAGTGCGTCAACTTTTACATAGCCGCCAAAACTAAATTTGGTGTCGCCGAAAGAGACACTGCTATTTGAGGTTGCTGGTGCAGGAGTGGCTTTTTGTTGCGCTACCTGAGCCTCGAGCTGCTCTAGGCGATCACGTAAGGCGGCAATTTCACTGCTAGTGTCAGCTAAAGCAAAGCTAGGAAGCATGGCAGCGGCTAGTGGTGTAAGTAAGGCAAATTTGGTGAGGCGTTTCATTTTGTTATTCTCCAACGCAAATTAGGTTTTGCTTGTATAGCGCTGCGCTGGAATGAACTGTATTAGGCCTTGGTATCTAACACTTAGGTCGTAAATTTCGGTGCTAGTCGAATTTTTGTGCCAGTGATACGAAAGGCTAATGCAGATAATGCCTTGCGCGGGGCATACTCGGACAAGGTGCTAAGGCATATAAGACAGACAACTGAGGAGCCAACGCCATGAGCGACGCCACCGTAATTCCTGTACCAGCCCATTATTTAGCTGCGGGCACACGTAATACCGCCGATGAATACGCCACGCGTTATGCGGAGTCGATTGCTAATCCTGAAGCATTTTGGGCGAAAGAGGCGCAGGTCGTGGATTGGATGAAGCCATTCACGCAAGTCAAAGATGTCTCATTTAAGCCTGAGGATTTACACATCAAATGGTTTGCTGATGGTGAGCTCAACGTTGCTGCCAACTGCTTAGATCGTCAGCTCGCCAAGCGAGGCGATAAAACTGCCATTATTTGGGAAGGCGATGATCCGCGTGAGTCGCGCCACATAACCTATCGTGAGCTACACACTGAGGTCTGTAAATTTGCCAATGTGCTCACTGCGAAAGGTGTCAAGAAAGGCGATCGTGTCACTATTTATATGCCAATGATTCCAGAGGCGGCAGTGGCTATGCTGGCGTGTACACGCATTGGCGCGGCGCATTCGGTGGTGTTTGGTGGTTTCTCGCCAGACTCATTAGCAGGGCGTATTGAAGATTGCGGTTCAACGGTAGTGATTACTGCCGATGAGGGCTTGCGAGGCAGCAAATCTGTGCCGTTAAAAGCCAACGTAGATAACGCGATTCGTACGCCAGCAGGTTCTGGCGTGACCACGGTTATTGTGGTTCGCCGCACTGGCGGCTCGGTGAATTGGGATAATAAGCGCGATTTTTGGTACCACGATCTAATGACCGGCGCCTCAGCTGATCACGCACCTGTCGCAATGAATGCCGAAGACCCATTATTCATTCTCTACACATCGGGCTCTACCGGTAAGCCCAAAGGCGTGTTGCATACCACTGGCGGCTATTTGGTTTATGTCACCAGCACCTTCGCCAATATGTTCGACTTACGCGAAGATGATGTGTTCTGGTGTACCGCCGATGTGGGCTGGGTCACCGGTCACAGCTATTTGCTCTACGGCCCATTAGCCAATGGCGCGACTACCGTAATGTTTGAGGGTGTGCCGCAATATCCCGACTGGAGCCGAATTGGCAAGGTCATCGATAAGCACCACGTCAGCATTCTTTATACGGCGCCGACAGCCATTCGCGCGCTGATGCGTGAGGGTGATGGCCCAACACTAGAAAGCAGCCGCAAATCGCTGCGCCTGCTGGGCTCGGTTGGTGAGCCAATCAACCCTGAAGCGTGGAGTTGGTATCACCGAGTTGTCGGCGACTCGCGCTGCCCAATCATAGATACTTGGTGGCAAACCGAAACGGGTGGCGTCCTAATTACGCCACTGCCGGGTGCTGTTGATATGAAACCAGGCTCCGCCAGTCGCCCCTATTTCGGCATCAAGCCTGCTATTTTGGATAATGACGGTTCGGTGATGAAAGGCGTTTGTGAGGGCAATTTAGTCATTACTGATTCATGGCCTGGGCAAATGCGTTCGATTTATGGCGACCATAAGCGTTTTGCTGAAACTTACTTCAATGTTTTTCCAGGCGTCTACACCACGGGCGATGGCGCACGACGTGATGCCGATGATTATTACTGGATCACTGGCCGCGTTGATGACGTGCTAAACGTGTCAGGGCATCGTATGGGCACGGCTGAGGTCGAAAGTGCCTTGGTATCGCATGTAGCGGTGGCTGAAGCGGCAGTTGTTGGATTCCCGCACGACATCAAAGGCCAGGGCATTTTTGCCTATGTCACGCTGCAAGAGGGCCATGAGCCTAGCGAAGAGTTACGCAAGGCTTTAGTGATTCATGTGCGCGCTGAAATTGGTCCAATTGCTGCTCCTGATCAAATTCAATGGGCGCCTGGTTTGCCAAAAACCCGTTCTGGGAAAATTATGCGCCGCATCTTGCGCAAAATAGCCGCCAACGAGTTTGAGGGCCTTGGTGACACGTCAACCCTGGCTGATCCTAGCGTGGTTGATAGTCTGGTACAGGGCCGTCGCGCCTTAGGCTAAGCTAGCGCTGAACTATTAGAGAGGTGTGCCATGTATTTTGTGATTGCCGATGATCATCCGTTGTTTCGAGATGCGCTCAAAGGCGCCGTGGCACGCCTTTATCCTGATGCGACGATTGCCGAGGCCGATACCACGGCATCTTTGCAAGCACTCTTAGAGCGCAGCGAAGAGCCAGATCTTTTACTTTTGGATTTGCATATGCCCGGTGCATCAGGTTTCTCAGGCCTGATTCATGTGCGTGCGCGTTTTCCATCGCTGCCGGTGATTGTGGTCTCTGGCAATGAAGAGCCTGGCGTGATTCGTCGTTCGGTGGCGCATGGCGCCAGTGGCTATATTCCGAAGTCGACAGGCTTAGATGAAATGGCGAAGGCCATTGCGCAAGTACTCGATGGCGATGTTTGGTTGCCAGCCAGTATGGCAAGCTCACAGCCTACACATCTATCGCCGGATGAGGCCGACATCGCTAAACGTTTGCGCGACCTCACGCCGCAGCAATTTCGTGTGTTGATGATGCTCGCCGATGGCTTACTGAATAAACAAATCGCGTATGAGTTGAACGTGTCTGAAGCGACTATCAAAGCGCATATGACCGCTATTTTGAAGAAGCTCGGTGCTTCAAACCGCACGCAGGCTGTGGTGGCTGCATCGAAGCTGCAACTCGACCCAAGTATGCGTTTAGCGCAGGTAATTGAAGAAGATTGATCGTGAGTTTTTACGCGGCTTTTTCGCCAGAAATAAGCACATAACGCACCTTGTCGCTCGCGACTAATGAGCGGCAAAGTCGCGCAGTCAAACTGAGCTTCCACCATGCCGGATGTAGTTTGTTGCTAGGCGAAAGGCCTAGCTCTCGATGCGCAATGGCAAGAGCAAAGCCGGCTAAAACTGACTTCGTTAAATCATCGATGCGCTGAACGTTTAAGCCAACTTGTTTAAAAATACTCGGCGGCTCAAGATTTGAAAATGACTGATGGCAAACGCCGGACCATGCAATTCCGCAGGCTATAAGCTGAGTTTTTATCTGTGCTTTTTGTGAGCGCGTGAGATCAGTATTGACTTGCAATGTGCTTATCGCCCAACGCCCCTGCGGCGTGAGCTGAGTGGCAATATTGCGTAAGCTAGAGTCGAGCGATCGAGCATGATAAAGCGCATCAACAGCGATAATGACATCAACTAGCGGCAGTGAAGACCACGGCGCATCAAAGTCTGCCTGAATGCTCTGATGGCTCACACCAAGCTTTCGGAGTTCAACTGGCAGAGTCGTTAGGGCCTGATCAATCGTGATGATATTTCGCACGCCATGGCTCGCCCATAAGCGAAGGCTGGCGCCTGTGCCAGCGCCTAGCTCAAGCAGGTTATCGTGCTCGTTTAAACCAACCGCAGCAGCGTGCAGCAGAGCTAAGCGGCTCGCTGCTTCGTTATATGGCTGATTCGGGCTGAGCTGATTATCTTCGCTAATCCAAGCGCCGAGGTTGCCCCAGTGCGGGGCAGGGCCAGCGGCGCCAAGTAAGCGACTTTGGGCATCCACGCCTTAAGTTTTTGCAGCAGGAATAAGCGCCGCCACAGCCTGAGCTGAGCGCACCGCAGATTCTAATAACGGCACGCCGGCATGTGCCCACGAACCACAGAAAAATACACGACGACCGGCTTCTGCATGCAGCGCGTGCAGCTGTTCATGAACATCTTGAGTGCCACGGTGAACGACGGCGCGCGCTAGCGGCATACGAGCAATCACATGATCATCGGCTGGTGGAAATAGGGGATTCCAGGTTTGCAAAATTGGTGCCGCATTTTGCATGCTGGGCTCTACAGCATTGACCCACACACTGAACATCGCCTGTGACAAATCGCGCGAAATGCTGTAGTTCAGCGCCGACCAATCGCTGCGCCTTGCTGGTAAAAAGCGCGTATCGGTATGTACCCAAAGCTCGCCATGATCGAAACGAATGCCCTGCATTAGTGACTGTTCGCGCCGCCACGGGGTATCGAGAAAACCGAGTTGATTGGCTTGTGTTGCCACTACCACGCGATCAAAAGCTCCGCCTTCATCACGAGTATTAAGCACCTCAACACCCTCGGCCAATTCACGCACTGACTGCACAGGGCTGCCGCTAATGCGCAAAAAGTCTTTAGCGAGCGCGGCCACTAGCGCCGGCGTGCCACCTTGTAAGCGCACCAAGGTATCGCCATGAACAATGGTGTTGAGCAGAGATAGCAGCTGATGCGCGGGCCAGGCCAATAAATGCTGCTCATCGCAGGTGCAAATAGTCGTTAGCAACGGCAGCACTAGACCGCGCCAAAACAAGGGATCAAAAGTGGTGTCGGCAAGTAGCTCAGCTAAAGTGCGCGGATCATTGGTGCTGAGTTCGGCAAGGCAAGTCCGTAGCTGCCAAAATCCGCGAGCTAGGCGGGCGCTATTGAGGCCGATATGGCGCCACGAGCCCACGCTAGGTAGTCCAAATAAGCGACTGCTACGGAACCACGTGGATTGATCATCGAGCCAGCTGCAGGCGGCAAAAGTATTTACGGGAAATGTTGAGACGCCAACAGAGGCGGCAAGATCGATCACGCTGCCCCAAACTTGTGGGCTCATTACACGCAGAGGCACATCGACTAGGCCGCCTTGCCAGCTCAGGCTATGTGCATCCATGCCATGGCCATTTTGTGCTTCAAAAATCGTGATGCGATGGCCGGCGCGTGAGAGGAAATGTGCCGCCGCTAAGCCGGCCATCCCGCTGCCAATAATGGCGATGTTTTGCTGCATAAACAAAGGCTCAGCTAGTGAAGTGACTTAGAGAGACTGTGCGCTGGCGGCTAAAAATGCACGCAATGCCGCAGGCTTAATGGGCTTGCGCAGTATGCTAAGGCCTGCCGCGCGCACCATTTGTGCAGTCTCATCGCTATGATCGGCTGTCACTAAGGCGCCAACGCGACCAACGACTAAGGTGAGCAGCAAGTCTAAACCATCTTCGTCATTGGCTAGATGATAGTCTGCCAAAATCACCTCAGGCTGATGTGCCTCCAGTTGCGCATGTGCTTCTGCGCCATTACTAGCAACGACGACGGTGCAGCCCCAGCGGCCAAGCAAAGCTCGCATGCCTGCTAAAATTTCGGGCTCGTTATCGATACACAGCACTGTTAAGCGACTTAAGTCGCCAGCACTTGTCGCCGCTAAGTCGCTGTTTTTTGCAGCGAGAATAGCCGGTGAGCAGGCGCTCATACGAACACTAAAACAGGCTCCATGGCCATTTTTGGAGCGTAGGTTAATACGATGCCCAAGTAGCCGCACCATACGCTCGACAATGGCAAGGCCAAGGCCAAGACCTTTTTCACCCCAAGGAGAGGCTTCACCGCCGCGCTGGAACTCTTCAAAAATACTGGCTTGCCGACCCAAAGGAACGCCGGGTCCTGTATCACGAACATCGAGACGCCAGCCTTGGCTATTGTCGCAGCGACGCAAGCCAACGAGCACGCCGCCTTTGCGGGTGTAGCGCAAGGCATTGCTTAATAGGTTTTGAATAATGCGGCGTAGCCATTGCCTATCGCTACGCACCCAGATTGTGCCCTTGGGCATCCATAGCCTTAGGTTAAGGCCGCGCTGAGCGGCTAAAGGTCGGACCTGCTCAACCAATTCGATTAGCAGCGCATCTAGCGCTATAGCTTCGGGATGCGGCAATAGCGCACCTGCATCTAGGCGTGAAATATCTAGCAGGGCTGAGAGCAACTCCTCTGCGCCGCGCAGCGAGCTGTCGAGTTGTTGCGCCAATACGCCTACCTCGCCTGATAACTCAGGGTGCTGGCATAGCGCTGATGAGAACAATCGTGCGGCGTTCATTGGCTGCAAAATGTCATGGCTGGCTGCGGCCAAGAAGCGTGTTTTCGATTGGTTTGCCTCAACAGCTTGGCTTTTCGCTTGCTCTTGCGCCGCTAGCGCTGATTGTAGCTCGGCTGTGCGTAATGCAACGCGCTCCTCTAACTCGGTTTTGGCTTCGGCTAAGGTGCGCTCGGTGCGCTTGAAGTGGGTGATGTCGGCGAAGGTGGTGACAAAGCCGCCGCCGGGCACAGGTCTTCCGCGCAACTCTAATACCTGACCATCGGGCCGAGTGCGTTCAAAAATATGCGGGCTGCCTTCGCGCATATGACGAATACGCTTTTCGACATGGGCGTCGATTAAGCCTGGTCCGCACTCGCCTTGTTCGGCGTTATAGCGAATCAAATCTGCCACAGGGCAACCGGTATAGACCATGCCATCGGGGTAATCAAAGAGTTCAAGATAGCGTCGATTCCATGCCACCAAGCGCATTTCAGCATCGACCACACTAATACCCTGCTCGATGTGCTCCATCATGGTGTTTAGCACGCCTCGATTAAAGCGCTGCAGTTGAGAGCTCTGATCAAGCAAGGCCACCACTTGGCCAATTTCTAAACCACTGCCGCGCAGAACCGTGGTTAAAATGGCTCGCGATGATGCGGCGCCCATGGCCCCGGCCAACAGACGCTCGGTAAATTGCACCCAAGCTCGGCTGGCCGAACGGCGCAAATCAAGCTGTTGGCCACGGCCGCGAGCAAACTGATCAAAGGCCTGATTTGTCGCTTCGGCACCGAGGATACGAGAGGCCAAAGCATGTAGTTCGCTTACCGGTAGGCGTTGCCATTCTTCCGTGTGTAGCACTTGGCTTTGCGTGGTAAATGGATCGAGAAAATGGCTGCTTTCAAGCTGTTCACTGATGCCTGGACGAAAGCGGAGAGACACAAGCACGAAGCAGCTGATATTGACCAGCAAACTCCAAAACACACCGTGTGTGAGTGGGTCCCATCCCTCTAGATAAAACAGAGCTTGAGGACGTAGCCAACTGAGACCGAGTGGTCCGAGGCTGAGCCAATCGGAATTCAAGCCAAGCGCGGGAAGCATGGCAGGGATCATTAGTGTGTAAGCCCAAACGCTGATGCCGGCAATGAGGCCAACCATCACGCCTTGGCGACTACCGCCGCGCCAAAACAGACCAGCGAGTAGGGCGGGAGCAAAGTGTGCTACGGCTGAGAATGCCAGTAGGCCGACAGCCGTGAGTTGAGAGAACTCTTCGATGACACGGTAGTAGCCGTAGCCGAGTAGCGTTAGCCCAATAATCGATAAGCGGCGAATAAGTAACAATCGGAGCGCGAGGCGTTGGCCAAAGCGCTTCGAGCGCAGCAGCATGGGCACAACCAAGTCGTTGGTGATCATGGTTGATAACGCCACGCTAGAGACAATAACCATGCCGGCGGCAGCAGAGAATCCACCGATAAAGGCGAACACAGCGAGAGCTTCATTGTTGGCTGCTAACGGTAGCGCTAGCACAGCAATATCGGGATGCATGCGCGCCAAACCGGGGTCGAGCAGAGCCATCGCTGCAATAGGTAAAACTGCGAGTGAAATCAGCAGTAAATAGCCGCCAAACCAGTTATGCGACTGGCGGACATGGCTGGCTTCATTGCACTCGACCACGCCAACGTGGAACTGGCGCGGTAGGCAGACCATGGCCAAAAATGCCAAGAGTACTTGCGCTAAAAATCCTTGTGGCAGATCGCTAGGTCGGGCGAGCTGATCGAGTGCGGGTGAGCTGATCCAATCGCCAGGCAGGGCATCGAGATGCAGTAGTGCGAAAATGCCGACTGCTACTAATGCGGCGAGCTTGACCACTGACTCAAGTGCCACGGCGAGCATCAAGCCTTGATGGTGTTCGGTGGCATCGATGTGGCGCGTACCAAACAAGATGGCGAGCGCGGCCAGCACCAAGCTAATCCACAGCGCGGTATCACTAGTTGGAAATGGGTTGTTGAGGCCGGCGGCGCTGAGTACATTTACACTCATGGCCACGGCTTTAAGTTGTAGTGCGATGTATGGCAGCGCACCAATAATTGCGATCACTGCAACAGTGCCCGCTAGGTGTTGAGCCTTGCCATAACGCGCGGCAATAAAGTCAGCAATACTGGTAATCGATTGAGCCTTGCTGATGAGCACTAATCGCTCCATCAAGCCGCGGGCAAAGAGAATAAACAGCAGTGGTCCGAGGTAGATGGGTAAATAGCCCCAGCCATTGGTTACGGCAGAGCCAACCGCACCATAAAATGTCCATGAAGTGCAGTACACCGCCAAAGTTAGGCTATAAATAATGCCTTGCTGGCGATGGCTTAAGCGCGGGCTGTGGTGGTCTCCCCAATACGCCACCGCAAAGAGCAGTGAGACATAGAGGACGGAAACTAGGGGCAGAAGCCATTGAGGCATAGCGCCATTCCATCAATGATAAGAACGACTTGCGACTATGGTATAGGAACGATTAGCTGTCTAGCGCTGCTCATCTAGACCAAGGTCTAGTTCTGGAAAGTGTTGGCCTAACGCCAAGCAGCAGGCTCTATCGACGGCGGCTATTAATTCGCGGTCGCTGAGTGCGCGCGCGGGATGGTCTTGAGCTAGTTCATCGCGCAGTTGGCACATGACTAGGCCGGCATAGCCGCAGGGGTTGATGCCGAGAAAAGGTTGCATATCCATGGCGACATTAAGCGAGAAGCCGTGATAGCTGCGCCCGCGTCGAATGCGTAATCCTAGCGAGGCGATTTTGCGACCTTGCACATACACACCATGTGCGTCGCGGTTGGCTTCAGCACTGATGCCAAAGGAGCGAATAGCATCGGTGAGCGCATCTTCCACGCGCTCGACAAATTTGCGCGTATTAATGCCAATACGATCTATGTCTACGAGTAAGTAGCCGACAAGTTGGCCAGGACCATGATAGGTAACCTGACCGCCGCGATCACTTTGCACAACGGGAATATTGTTGCTGAGCAAGACATGCTCTGGCTTGCCGGCTTGGCCTTGGGTGTAGACCGGCGAGTGCTCGAGCAGCCATAGCTGATCGATACTATTTGCATCGCGCGCCTCGGTATAAGCCTTCATAGCTTCATAGCAGCCCGAATATTCGAGCTCTGCTAGGCGCTTAATTTGCCAAGGGCGCGCCATGATTTAGAGCGCTAAACGAATGGCCGGCTCAGCGGCGAGCGCGGCATAAATATCGTTAATTTGCTCTTTGCGCTCGGCATGAAAAACCACTCGTATCGACACATATTTGCCTTTCGACGAAGTCTGCATCTCAATTGTGGCTGGATCAAAGCTGGGCACATATTTACAAATAATGTCGGCAACGATCTGTGCCAGTGGCTGGCTCGCCTCACCCATGATTTTTAAGGGATAGTCCATGGGGAAGTCCCACAGTTCTTCGTTCTTAATGTCGGTAGGGCGTTCAGTCATTGCCGGTCTCATCTGTAAAAGTGACTTAGAATAAATTGGTCAAAAAGCGTTTCAGGTAGTGCCAGATGCGCACCACAAAATTAGCTTCTTCAACTGCTTCCATGGCGACAACTGGTTGAGTGGCAAGCACTTTGCCATCAATGCTAACCACAACCTCGCCTACTACTTGGCCTTTAGCGATGGGGGCGTTGAGTTCTGGCTGTAAGCGTGTTTTTGCTTCGACGGAATCTTTTTTGCCGCGTGGCAGGGTCAGCGATAAATCATCAGCTAAACCAACTTTTACCATATCTTCGGTGCCGAACCAGACAGGTGCGTCTGAAAGCACGGTACCAGCTTTCATGGGTGTCACGCTTTCGTAACTGCTAAAGCCCCAGTTCAGCAAAGCGCGCACTTGATCGGCACGAGCTTGCATGCTGTTGGTGCCCATAACGGCTGCAATCAAGCGCATACCATTGCGTTGGCTAGATGCGACTAGGCAATAGCCAGCGGCATTGGTATGGCCTGTTTTCAAACCATCGACAGTTGGATCGGTATAAAGCAGAGCATTGCGGTTGCCTTGCTTGATGTTATTGTATGTAAAAGATTTTTCCGAATAAATTGGATAGTACTTATTGCTATCTTTGATGATGGCGCGCGCCAAGATCGCCATATCACGAGCGGTGGTGATGTGAGCTGGATCGGGTAAGCCAGTGGCATTCATAAAGTGTGTGTTTTTCATGCCTAAGCGCTTAGCTTCGCCATTCATGATGTCGGCGAATGCTGGCTCTGAGCCGGCAATGTGTTCGGCCAAGGCTTTTGATGCATCGTTACCGGATTGAATGATGACGCCACGAAGCATGTCGATGACAGTAGCTTGGCCATTGAGTGGCAAGTACATGCACGACTCATTACTGGAGCCACGGCACCATGCGTGTTCGCTAACACCGACCATATCGGTTTCTTTTAGACGGCCTGAATCGAGTGCACGTTCGACGATGTAGCTGGTCATCATTTTGGTCAATGATGCTGGCTCGACCGGCATATCGGCGTTGTTGTCTGTGAGGACTTGGCCAGAGGCAAAGTCGATCAAGATTGAGGATTTATTGTCGAGCGCAGGTGGGCTTGGAATAACAAAGGCCAGTGCGGGGGCGGAGACTAGGCTCAACACCAAGGGCAGGGCTAAACGAAGATTCATAACAGATCCTAAATCGGTGTGTGGCGGGCACAGTTCGGGCAAAAGCTGGGACTGTGCGAGAGCGCGCCTAGTTTACTGCATGATGCCCTAGTGATGGCAGTCATCTGCTAATCTTGCGCGCAAGATTAGTTAGAACTGAGGTAACCATGGCGGCAATTCGGATTGAGCGACACGGCGACATCGCTGAAGTAATTTTGGCGCGTGCGGAGAAGCATAACGCGGTCAGCGTCGATACGCTTACCGAACTTATAGCTGCAGGCCGCGAGCTATCGCGCGATAAAAGCCTGCGAGCGGTGATTATCCATGGCGAAGGCCCGAGCTTTTGCAGTGGCCTAAACATTCCCAGCTTTATGGCTAAGCCACAACATATGGCGCGTCATTTTTTGCGTCCACTGTGGCGCAACACCAATAATTTCCAGGAAGTGGCTTGGGTTTGGCGTCGTTTAGCCGTACCTGTGATCGCGGTATTGCATGGCCGTTGCTATGGTGCGGGTATGCAAATCGCCTTGGCCGCCGATTTTCGCTTTGCTACGCCTGATTGTGAGCTTTCAATCATGGAAGCGAAGTGGGGTTTGGTGCCGGATATGTCGGGCACTGTGAGCTTGCGCGAGTTAGTGCCAATCGATATTGCCAAGCGCTTATCGATGACGGCCGAATGCTTTAGCGCCGAGCAGGGCAAGGCTTGGGGCTTGGTGACAGAGACGTATGAGCAGCCATTGCTTGCGGCGCGTGAGCTGGCTGCGAGTATTGCAACGCGTTCACCAGACTCAGTGGCATCAACTAAGTTTCTCTTTCAGCGCGCATGGCCAGCATCGGAAAATCATGCATTTTGGCTAGAGCGCTGGTATCAGCTGCGTTTGCTGTTTGGCAAAAATCAGCGCGTGGCAGTGAAAACTGTGCAGACTGGAAAAGCACAGCCGTATTTACCGCGTCGTGTAAAAAGCTGAACTTAATTTTCGGGGCTTGGGCGGATAGTGATACTCATCAGTAGGCCGACTCGCTGTGCGCGCAAACCCCGAATCACCAACTCTGCTTCCTCGCGAGTCAGCATGGGGCCCACAGAGACTCGGTAGGCTTGCTCTGGGTCACGCTCTTTGATGACATCAATGCCAACGCCTTTGGGGATGATGGTTAACAGGCGACTTTCTAAGTCGTGGGCAAGATCGGCATTAGGGAAGTTGCCCAGACGCACCCGATACACTTGAGCTGAGCTGAGCGCTTTACCCTTACGCAAATGACCAACAGGGCCTTGATCGACGGGCTCAATGCTGACTTTCGCTACGCCTTTAAAGCCTAAGGCTCGAGCTGCTGCGTAGGATAGGTCGAGTATGCGTTTACCATGATAAGGGCCACGATCATTCACCCTAACGATGACAACTCGGTTATTGCTGAGGTTGGTGACGCGAATATAGCTAGGTAAAGGTAGCGTTCGATGCGCAGCAGTGAGCTGGTGCATATCGAAGACTTCGCCGCTGGCGGTTAGGCGGCCATTAAAACCTGGGCCATACCATGACGATATGCCGACTTGGCGTGGGCCAAGGTCGATTGTATCGATGAAATAGGGTTCGCCGCGTAGTAGCCACGAAGCGCTCGTGCCATAGCTGGCTAGTGCATCTTCGTCGATCTGAAGGCCGGCCTCGGAGTCATCAGCAATGGCATCAATTAATAAGCCGCTATCATTGACCACGTTATCAACAATCGCTTCTGCGGATTCACTTGCGAGTTGCCATTGCTGCCAATTAGGCGCGCCAAGGTTAGTGGCAGGCGTTATTGGAGGGGCTGGCTGCGGCGTTACCTCCGCTTCTTCTGCATAGCTGCTTGGCGGGAGCGTTACGCCGAGCAGCAAGCAGAGAAATAGCGAACAACTTCTGCTAGCAAATAAATGCTGACCGAAGCGCTTTGCCTTAGGGCAGGAGGCTGACGGGACGCGTGCGCGTGCTTGCAGCTGCGGTTTTCTTATCATGGGCCGCTTGTATCTCTTTGGCCAATTGGTGCGTGGCCATTGCGTAGAGGATACTGCGGTTATAACGCGTTATGACAAAAAAATTGTTAAAAGCTATCCAAAACTCGCCGCCATTTTCACCTTGAAGGCGTAAGCCAGACACGGGCGTGTTCGCGGGGAAGAGCTGTTTTTGGCGCGGCGTGATACCGGCTTTAGCCAAAGCGGCAATAGTTGACGTGGTTTTCAGCTCAGTGCTGGTTGCATCATCATAGTTGTCGCCATGAATGGCAGCGCGCACAGTCACTGGCTCGCCAGCCTTCCAGCCATTGGCTTTGAAGTAGTTAGCAATGGAGCCGATGGCATCGACTGGGTTGTTGATCAGGTCGATGCGGCCATCGCCATCGAAGTCGATAGCAAGACGACGCCAGCTCGACGGCATGAACTGTGGGAAGCCCATCGCGCCAGCATAGGAGCCTTTAGCTTCAAGTGGATTGATGCCATTTTGCTTCGATAAAATCAGGAATTCGCGCAGTTCATTGCGGAAAAACTTAGCGCGGGGCGGGTAGTCAAAGCCCAGCGTGGCCAAGGCCTCGATGACTTTATAGCCGCCTTTATTGCCACCAAATTTAGTTTCAACCCCCAATATCGCTAAAATCATGCTGGCGGGTACGCCAAACTGAGCCTCGGCGCGCGCGAGTGGCTCTTTGTATTGCTCCCAGAAGTCCACGCCGGCATCGACGCGCGAGCTTTGCATAAAGATCGGGCGGTAGTCTTTCCACTCACGGCTTTTTTCTGCCGGACGAGCAATCAGCTCTAAAATTTTGTCTTGGCGCGATACGTCTTCAAACAGTTTCGCTAGCTCGCCGGGCGCATAGATTTGCTGCGCTTCGAGCGTCTCAATCATGTCATTGAGTTCGTCGTATTTGGAAAAGTCGCCTGCGATGGCGTGTCCGCCAGTGCTGAGTGCAAGGGCGGTGACCGCTGCTCGCCAAGGAAATCGTAGCGTCATGCTGAATGCTCCATAAAAAGGTTTAGCCCATTAACTTGCGATGCGCTTGAATCGACATCAGTACGCCGAAGCCTGACATCAAGGTAATAATGGCTGTGCCGCCGTAACTGATGAACGGTAGCGGGACTCCCACCACAGGTAGAATGCCGCTGACCATACCAACGTTGACAAAGACGTAGAAAAAAAACGACATCGTGATAGCGCCAGCCAATAGCCGACCATACGAAGTTTGCGCGTTGGTGGCAATTTGTATGGCACGAATGAGGATGGCCAAGTACAGCGTTAGTAGAACAATCACGCCGATAAACCCGAACTCTTCTGAGAAGGCGGCGATGATGAAGTCGGTATGGCCTTCGGGCAGAAAGTGCAGATGTGATTGCGTGCCATCGAGCCAACCTTTGCCGGAAAGGCCGCCTGAGCCAATGGCAGTTTTCGACTGAATAATGTTCCAGCCATTGCCGAGTGGGTCTGACTCTGGGTCAAATAGCGTGATGACGCGGCGGCGCTGATAGTCGTGAAGAAAGTTCCATGCAATGGGAGCCGCCGCTGCTGCTAGAGCCGCCATGCTGCCAATTAAGCGCCAAGAAAGCCCAGCGAAAAATAGAACAAAAAATCCGCTCATAAACACCAAAATCGAGGTGCCAAGATCGGGCTGCTCGGCAATTAGGCCTACAGGCACTAAGATCATCACGACACAAACAACTAGGTCGCGAAAGCGAATAGGAATAGGGCGCGTTGATAGATACCAGGCGGCCATCATCGGCATGGCGAGCTTTAAGAACTCAGATGGTTGCACACTGGTAACCCCGGGAATGTCGATCCAACGTTGTGCGCCCATGCGTACCTCGCCGATGAGAGCGACGGCAACCAGCAAAATCACGCCCAAGCCATAGAACCATGGCGAAACATAAGCGTAACTACTGGGAGTGATGCGTGCCAAAACCAGCATGACACCAAATCCTAGGGCAAAGCTGCTAGCCTGTTTCAGCGTCATGGTGAGATCGGCACCGCTAGCGCTATAGAGCGCGATCAGGCCGAGCAGCGATGCGGCAATGAGCAACGATGTCAGTACGGGGTCTAGGCGTAGCAGGCCCCAAATATCGATACGCCGTTGAAAGTCAGCACCAGTATTGCTGGTGGTGCGAGCATAGCGCTGTTGAGGTGTGTTCATTCGCCAGCTTCCTCTGGGACTACCTTCGGCGGTGGCGGCAGCGTGCGGTTAATCTCGTAATCAAATAACACGCGGGCTATGGGTGCTGCCGTCGAACTACCGTGCTTACCATTCTCCACTAAGACGGCAACAGCGATGACGGGGTTTTGCACGGGAGCAAAACCCATAAACCAAGCATGATCAAAGTGGCGTTCATCAAGCTTAGATTCATCATAACGCTCGCCTTGCTTGATACCTTTGACCTGTGCGGTGCCTGTTTTCCCGGCGATATCATAGCCCTCGAGACCAATGCGCAAACGACCTGCCGTACCGTGTGCACCGTGCACAACCTCACGCATAGCAAAGTGCATTTTGTCCCAGTCTTCAGGCTGGCCGTTGTATGGAATGAGATCGGGTTTTGGTAAATCGGGTTGAAATTTTGGATCGCTGCTGCTGCGCAAAACATGTGGTCGTATGCGATGGCCACCATTGGCGACAATAGCAGTAGCTAGGGCAATTTGTAGCGGCGTAGCGGTGAAATAGCCTTGACCAATGCCCACCGACATCATTTCGCCGCGATACCATGGCGCGTTTAGGCGCTTACGTTTCCATGCCACAGAGGGCAGAGTGCCGGTGCGCTCGTTGACCAAATCGATGCCAGTTTCTTTGCCAAAGCCGAACTCGGCCATCCAGTCATGGAAGCGGTCTACGCCCATGCGGTCGGATAGTTGATAGTAGTAAGTGTCGCAAGACTGCTCTATGGAGGTGACCATATTGACTCGGCCGTGGCCTTGTTTTTTCCAGTCGCGAAAGCGGTGATTTACGCCCGGCAACATGAAGTATCCAGGGTCGCTGATGGTGTAATCCCAGTCGACTAGGCCGTAATGCAACCCGCCCAAGGCCTCAAATGGTTTGATGGTAGAGCCGGGTGGGTAGACACCCTGTAAGGCACGATTATAGAGCGGGCGATCGATGTGGTCGCGCAGACCGTTGTAGAGCGACGATGGAATGCCGCCGACAAATAAGTTGGGGTCAAAGCCTGGATTACTAACGAAGGCGAGCACTGAGCCATCTCTCGGATCTAGGGCAACAACCGCGCCGCGGCGGCCAGCAAGTTGCTCATGAGCTAGCTGCTGTAGCTGAATGTCTAAGCTGAGTTTTAAGTCAGTGCCTCGTTGCGGCGGTGTGCGTTTCAGTACGCGAATTTGACGACCATAGGCGTTGGTTTCAACATGCTGGTAACCCACTTTTCCATGCAGCACCGACTCGTAATATTTCTCGATACCAAGCTTTCCGATCAGGTTAGTGCCGGCGTAGGCCGTGGCATCCAGGTTTTTTTGGTCTTGCTCAGAGATGCGCGAGACATAGCCCAAGACGTGGGCAAATAGCTCACCTTGTGGGTAGTAGCGTGAGATGTCGTTTTCGGCGCTAACGCCTGGAAATAAATAGCGCTTCTCCGTGAAGCTAGCTAAGTCCTCTTCACTTAAGCGCGAGCGAATTGGCACTAGTTCATAGCGGCGAGATACGCGCAGACGCTTTTTAAAGCGCTCAATCTCTTCAGGCATGAGATTGATGACGGGCGTTAGCCTTTTGATGGTTTCGTCTAGGTCGGTGACTTGCTGGCGATTAATGACGAGGGCAAAAATAGGGCGATTATCGGCAAGTAACACACCATTACGGTCATAAATAAAGCCGCGTGGTGGAGCGATAGCTTCAAGATGAATACGGTTGTTTTCAGACTGTGTGACATAGGTTTCATGCTGCATAAGCTGCAGCCAACCGTAGCGTAAAACCAGTAGCGTGAAGGCGAAAACAATAAAGCCGCCAGCAACAGCGGCACGACCTTTAAATAAACCAACTTCGGCAAGTTGGTTTTTCATGGTCATGCGTTCTTGTGGTGTATTGTGATCTGGCTTCATGGACACAACAGTAATCTTTTGGCAATGGTTTTAGGGCAAAGCTTAGCGGTGGTAAGGGTGCCCTTTCAGCAGCGTCCATGCGCGATAAATCTGTTCGGCAAGGAGCACGCGCACTAGCGGGTGTGGCAGCGTTAGCGGCGACAACGACCATTGTTCATCAGCGCGTGCCGAGGCATCGGCCGATAATCCCTCAGGGCCACCCACGAGTAGGCTGATATTACGACCTTCGGCTAGCCATTGCCTGAGTTTTTGCGATAAATCCTCTGTGCTCCACAGTTTGCCATGAACCTCAAGGGTGATGACGCGATCATTGTTTGCGACTGCCGCTAGCTGCGCCTCGCCTTCTTTCTCGGTTAGGCGCGCGATATCAACTGACTTTCCGCGTTTTCCCGCTGCGATCTCAACGAGTTCAAGGCGAACGTCATCGTTTAAGCGTTTGGAAAATTCATGATAGCCCGTGCTAACCCAGTCGGGCATTCGCGTGCCCACCGCGATGAGTCTGATTTTCATCGCGATGGCCTAGCGTTAAACGCTGGGTGTGCTGGCGCCTTGAGCTGTCCAGAGGCGCTCAAGGTCATAGAACACGCGGGTGGCAGGCAACATGACGTGAACAATCACGCCGGCGAGATCGATAAGTACCCATTCACCTTCACGTTCGCCTTCAACGCCGATGGGTGGAAATCCAGCGGCTTTGGCTTTGACCTGAACTTCATCGGCAATAGCGCGAACATGGCGCGTTGAGGTGCCACTGGCGATGATCATGGTATCGGTCATGCTGGTCAGGGGGCGCACGTCGAGCGTGGTGACCTGCTGTGCTTTCATATCGGCCAATGCGTTGAGCGCGGCGTCTTGTAAGCGTTGTGTATCGTCGTCAAGAGCATTCATGAGCTTGCTGGTGTCTCCGTAGCACGGTAAAGCCCGTGGTTAGCAATATAATCGCGTACTGGCGTGGCAAGCCAGTCATCTGTCGGTAGATTTTTACCGATGCGTTGGCGTAGTTGCGTGCTTGATATATCCCTTGCGGGGGTATCAAGCCTTAGCACAGCGCCAAAGGGGCGCGATTGTAACAGCTTGGCATCACTCTGATGGTGACTTTTTAGCCATATTTTCACCGCATCTGGCCAGTCGAGTGTAATGCCGGGCCGCGTTGCGATAACAATATGCGCTAAATCGGTGAGGCGTTGCCAATCACGCCAGCGCGGCAAGCTATGTAGGCTATCGGCACCGATGAGAAAGGCTAGTGGTGTTGTCGAGCCAATACGCTGACGCCAGCGCCTTAGGGTGTCTATGGTATAGACCGGCGCGGCTTGGCTGAGCTCATCATCGCAAAAATGCCAACTTGACTCAGAACTCGCGTTTAGCTGAAGGCGTAGCATGTCTGCACGCTGCGATGCTGTGGCTCCAGTGCCTGATTTTAACGGCGAGCCAGGCGTTGGCAGCCAATGCACCGTTTCCGCACCGAGCAGCATTTGGGCTGCTCTGGCGGTATCAACGTGGCCGCGATGTACGGGGTCGAAGGAGCCGCCAAAGAGCAGCTGCATGGAGTGACTAATGCGCTTAGTGGCGTATTTGGCCGTCGCCAAATACGATCCATTTTTGTGAGGTTAAGCCTTCCAAGCCGACAGGGCCTCGGGCATGAATTTTATCGGTAGAAATACCGATTTCAGCGCCTAAGCCGTATTCAAAGCCATCGGCAAAACGCGTCGACGCATTGATCATTACTGAGCTGGAGTCGACTTC
>CAXIBK010000014.1:0-21699 GCA_964022225.1 uncultured Paraperlucidibaca sp. | reverse complement strand
ATCATTAACGAAGCTAAGTCAGGATGCTGATAAGGGTACTGACAAGTTAACTCGCGAGATACTTGGTCGATGAATACCTACAAACGACATCGTTTTCATCCCAGCATCATTAGCTACGCAGTTTGGATCTACTACCGCTTCAACCTGAGCTTCTGTGATATCGAGGATTTATTGGCAGAGTAGGGCATCTCTGTCAGTTATGAGACGATCTGATTGTGGTGTATCAAGTTCGGACTTGCTTATGCTCGTAAGCTTAGGCGAGAACATGGCGGATCTGGCGATACGTTTTATCTTGATGCGGTATTTATCAAGATAAACGGAAAGCAGCACACTTGTGGCGAGCCGTTGATCAAGATGGTGAAGTGATCGATGTCTTTGTTCAGAGTAGGCGCAATGGTGAGGCGGCAAAGCAATTCTTTAAGCGCTTGTTGCGCAGTAGTGGCGGCGAACCAAGAACGATAGTCACTGATAAGTTGGCAAGCTACAAAGTTGCTCAACGCGAGCTAATGCCAACTGTTCATCATAATACTGCGAAGTACGCGAACAACAGGGCAGCGCAATCGCATGAGGTGACGCGATTTAGAGAGCGGGGAATGAGGCGATTTAAGTCGCCGAATCAGGCGCAACTCTTTCTAACGAACCATGCAGCAGTATCTAACTTATTCAATCTTGGAAGACATCTAACTTCAGCAAGCCATTATCGCCGTAGTAGGACAGCTGCGTTCGCAACATGGAGAGCGGTGGTTGCTTAGAGGCGTAAGGGTCAATTTTGCTGTGCCTGAAAGTTAACTTGTCAGTACTCTGGTGACAGCAGGATCAATTGGTCGGGGTAGGGCAGTATAGGGAGAGGGGCAGAAAGAGCAGACATTAGATTTTGTCTCAAATCTGTCCCCATTTTGTCCCCAGAAACAAAAAAGGCGCCTCAAGTGGCGCCTTTTTTGTAGCAATATCAATGCTGTATGTGGTGGGTCGTCCGCGACTCGAACGCGGGACCAATTGGTTAAAAGCCAACTGCTCTACCAACTGAGCTAACGACCCACATGCTTGCGAGGCTTGGCCTGTGCTAGCGGGGCGTAGTTTAGGGGCACACTGGCAGCAGGGCAATACCGTTTTGGTTCAACTGCTCAAGATTTTGCCAATTTATGCGATTTTTCTTGGCTAATGATGGCTCGAACCTCTGCATCGTGCCAATTATGGGCTTTGCGTTGGCGTAAATGGGCAATACAGCGCTCAAGTGTGATGCTGATATCGGATTGCGTGCGGATCTGATCGATCTTTGGCCAAGTCGCGCGTTCGCCTTGTTGGCGGAACCAAATCACGGATTCTTTTGTGGGGTTTTGCAGCATGTGTTTGTAGTGCTGGCGCGTGTAGCCATTGGGTGCAATGGTGGCGTCACCATGATAGCTCTGCGAGATCATGGTGTAGGCATGGCTTAGCATTTGCCGCAAGACCTCATTGCGTGAGTTGTCATGAATTGTTTGTAGTGTGCCCATGCCAAGCATGCGCGCCTGTGTTTTCAGGATGCGTCGCGGTAATGAGCGAATTTTTGCTTTGCCCGAGCGCCGTTGTTCGGACGCTAGCAAGGGCACGATGTGAGGGTTGACCTGGCTTGCGATGAAGTAGTTCACGTTGTACAAGCGCATCAGGCGGCGGCGCGGCATGTCGCTGCGCATCGAGCCATCGACCCAGCGTTCCAGTGGCATATAGGGTGAATGCGTGCCATCGGCGGTTTTTGTGGTCAGTGTGACTGGCGGAAACAGTACTGGCACGGCGCAAGATGCAAGCACGGCGCTCCAAACTAGCAAATAGGGCGAAGTTAGCTCGTTCATCAGGCGCGACTTTTGGTTGCTACCCACTGGTGAGATGCTGACGTTGATGTGACGGCCAGTTTTCTCGAAGGCTTCTTGGAAGCTCAGCTCGCCGACGTTTTGGCGAATGAAAGTTTCTAGCTGCTTCTGATTAGCAAAGCCTTTGCCGCGCAAGCCATCGCTAATTTTGTTCCAGCTCCATGCGTGCTTATACAGCGCATCGCCATCGTAATAGGACTCCATTTCTTCGCGGGTATGGGTGCCGATCATGGAGGCGACGAGTGAGCCAGCACTGGAGCCGGAGATGACATTGGGCAATAGGCCTTGTTCATCGAGCGCTTTGCAAACACCAATGTGGAACATGCCGAGTGTGGCGCCACCAGATAGTTGCAAGGCGGGGCGGCCGAAGCTGCTTAAAATATCTTCAAAAAGCGCGAGCTTTTCGTCATTGCTGAGGTGCTCGATCTCAGCGTCACAGAGATACTCCATGCTGGCGCAAACTTGCGTGACGAAGTCTTCAATCAGGCGCTTGGTGCCGACATGTGTGCGCGTAAATAGCAGTGGGTTGCTCATATTGCCGAGGTCGTGGTGTAGACCTTCGCGTAAGGCGCGAATCAGCAGCTTATGATTATGCGTTGCTTGCCATTGGCGTAGCGTCAGCATGCGTTCGCGCAATAGTTCGTGATGGTACTGACTCGATGAAGTTTCGATTTTCCACAAATCTAAGCCAGTTAGCGCATCCAGCTCGAGGGAAATTTCACGCCATTCGTTATAGCTACTGGCTTGTTCGCGGGCAGATTTTAAGCAGCTGATTTTCGGATTGATGGCCATAATCGAGTACAGTACCGACAATTGTAAAACGTCGATGCTACCATGCGTTGAAGTGTTGTTCACTCCGGAGGTTATGTTGAGCCCATCTTTATCCGCTGCTGTTGAGTCTGCTACGAATCCTTCAGTTGCGCCCGCTAAATTGTCTCATCATGCCGCCTTCGATTGCTTGCGCGTGGTGGAGCTGCCGCATTTACAGGCCACATTTGCCGAGTACCGCCATCGCGTGACTGGCGCGCGCCATTTGCATTTAGCCGCGGATAACCCCGAAAACGTATTTTTGGTGGCGTTTAAAACCATGCCTGAAGATTCGCGCGGCGTGGCGCATATTCTGGAGCACACGGCCTTGTGTGGCTCGGAAAAATACCCCGTGCGCGACCCTTTCTTTTTGATGATTCGGCGCTCACTCAACACCTTTATGAATGCCTTCACGGCTAGTGATTGGACAGCGTATCCATTTGCCAGCACCAATAAGCAGGATTTTGATAACTTGCTGAGTGTGTATTTAGACGCGGCCTTTTTTCCGCATTTGCACGCATTAGATTTTGCTCAAGAGGGCATACGCCGTGAATTTGCCAGCGATGCCGCTGATGCGCCGCTGGTCTACAAAGGCGTGGTGTTTAACGAAATGAAAGGTGCGATGAGCTCGGCGCATAGCGTGCTTTACGAGACCATCAATCACTATCTCTTTCCGACCACGACGTATCACAACAATTCTGGTGGTGACCCCGCGCATATTCCTGATTTAACACACGCTGACCTGCTGGCGTTTCACCGCCGTCATTATCATCCTTCCAATGCCGTATTCATGACCTTTGGCGATGAGTCGGTGCTGAGCCTGCAAACGCGCTTTCAGGACCAAGCATTGGCGCGCTTTAATGATGTTGCCACGCCAGTTTTGGGCCGCGATGAGAAGCGCTATGTCGCGCCATTACGCGTTGAAGCGGCGTATGCACCGGAGAGCGATGAAGGTCCGCAAGCGCATCATGTCATGGGTTGGTTACTGGGTTCGGCCAGCGATACCAATGCGCGCTTTGAGGCACATTTATTAAGTGGCGTGTTGTTGGAAAACTCTGCCTCGCCATTGCGCGCGGTATTAGAAACTAGCGAGCTAGGCGAAGCGCCATCAGGCCTGTGTGGCGTGGATGACAATAGCCGTGAGATGACGTTTTTGTGCGGCTTGGAAGGCTCGGAGCCAGAGCGCGCGGGAGAAGTTGAGGCTCTGATTCTTGCAACGCTTGAGCAGGTTGCGCGCGATGGTATCCCGCTGGCCGATGTTGAGGCTGTGCTGCATCAGTTCGAGCTCAGCCAGCGCGAAATTGGTGGCGATAGCTATCCCTACGGCCTGCAACTATTGCTCAATGGTCTAAGTCCGGCGCTGCAAGAGGCCGACCCTATTGCCGTCTGGCATGTCGAACCGGCCTTGGCGCGTTTGCGTGAAGCCATTAAAGACCCGCGCTTTGTGCCCGATCTGGTGCAGCGCGTATTGCTCGAAAACCCGCATCGCGTGCGTCTCACCTTGCGCCCCGATGCCGAGCTGTCAACTCGCCGCGATGCCTTGGAAGCGAGCCAATTAGCTGCTGAGCGGGCACGATTGAGTGACGCTGATTGTGCCGCTATTCGTGCGCAAACGGAGGCCTTGAAACAGCGCCAAGCAGAAACACCAAATACCGACATCTTGCCGAAAGTCACTCTTGCTGATGTGCCGGCGCAGGCAAAAGCGCTGACTGGCGAACGAGTGCCGGTTAAGCACGCCGAGCTGCCATTAACGACTTACGCTCAGGGCACCAATGGCCTGTTTTACGAGCAAGTGATCATTGAGCTGCCGCAGCTCACGCCACGCCAAACGCAATTGCTGCCGCTATACACCTCGGTGTTTGCCGAACTCGGTGCTGGCACGCAGGACTATAAGCAGCTGCAGCAACGCCAAAGTGCTGTAACCGGTGGCATGCGTATGAGTGTGTCGGCGCGCACCACGCGCACGCAAACTAATGTGGCGCAGGCGCATTTGATCGTTAGCGGTAAGGCCTTGAGCCATAATCAAGGCGCATTTCAGCAGCTGCTCGATGAAACCTTATTTACCCAACGCTTCGATGAAATCGCGCGTATTGGTGAGCTCTTGGCTCAGCTGAAAGGCCGCTGGGAAGGCAGCGTGACCGGTCAGGGCCATGCTTTGGCTATGGGCGCGGCATCTCGTGGCATGAGCGCTTTGGCGGCGTTTCAGCAACGCCATAATGGCCTGTTTGGTATTCGCTTCTTGCGCGAACTGCATAGCGCCAATGATTTAACAGCGTTGGCGGCTGAGCTTTCTGAAATGCATAGTTTGGTATTGGCTATGCCTCGCCAACTCTTGATGATTGCCGAACCTGAAACGCTGACTCAGGCCAGTGCGCAGGCGCAAAGTCTTTGGGCAAAGCGAGCCGCGGCTGGAAGCGACACGATGCCGTGGGTAGCGCCCACGGAGCGCGTCAATGAAGCGTGGCTCACACAAACTCAGGTGCATTTCTGCGCCAAAGCGTATCCGGCGGTGCCTACAGGTCATGCCGACGCCCCGGCATTGATGGCATTGGGCGGTATTTTACGCAATGGCTTTTTGCATCGCGCCATCCGTGAGCAAGGGGGTGCCTATGGCGGCGGTGCGAGCTACGATGGCAATAGCTGTGCCTTCCGCTTCTTCTCGTATCGCGACCCGCGTTTGAGCGAGACCTTGGCCGATTTCGACGCCAGTCTGGATTGGCTACACAGCCAGCCACTGCCGGCATCAGCTTTGGAGGAAGTTTTGCTCGGCGTGTTTGCCGATCTCGACAAGCCCATGTCACCTGCTGGCGAAGCGCGTCAAGATTTCCATCAGCAACTTTATGGCCGCACGCAAGCCGATCGCCAAGCGCTGCGCGAGAAACTGTTGGCGCTAACTAGCGATGACATTGTGCGCGTGGCCGGTGAGTATCTGCGGCCAGAGCTGGCACAAACGGCGGTTATCGCGCCGGTTGCAGCTGCCGAGCAGGTCGCCGCGCTCGGTTTGAGCATACAAAAACTTTAATTTCGATTATGCCCATGTCGATCAAAGCAGCGGCAGGGCAGCGCGCAGGAGCGCAAGCATGAGCAACACAACACGACCGCTGGTGCATTTTGGCCATGCTAATGGCTTTCCTAGTGGCAGCTACGGCGCTTTTTTTAAGGCGCTGGGCGATGACATCGACGTTATTTCTATCCCTAAGCTTGGCCACAATCCGCGCTATGCCATTGCGCCAAATTGGCATGGTTTAGGCGATGAGCTTGCCGACTCTGTGCGCGCGCAAGCCAATGGTCGTCCGGTTATTGCTCTAGGTCATTCCTTGGGCGGCATGTGCTCACTGATTGCTGCACATCGCGACCCCTCGTTATTTCAAGGCATGATCCTGATGGACCCAGCCTGTATTAGCCCTCTGGCTGGGGTATTTGTTGCGTTTATGAAGGCGATTAGGCAAGTCGATCGCATCACGCCCGCTGGTCGCAGCAAAAATCGTCGAGCGCAGTGGCCCAACGCGCAAGCTATGCATGACTCATTGCGCACTAAAGGCCTGTTTAAAGCCTTTAGCGATGAAAGTTTTCGACTCTATATGGAGCATGGCTTGGTCGCCGATGGAGATGGCGTGCGTTTGGCATTTGATCCCAAGCGTGAAGTGGAAATGTTCCGCAATACACCGAGCGATAGCTGGCGTTATTGGCGGCCACTGAATATGCCGCGCGTAGTGATGACAGGCGCTGAAAGTGAGTTTTTGAGCAGCGGCGAAATGACGAAATTGGCGAAAGCTCAGCGCGTACCACTAGAGATAACCGCTGGTAATCATATGTTCCCGCTAGAGCAGCCTGAGCATACGGCTGCGCGTGTACGTGAGCATATTTTGGCGATGCACGCTGGTACGCATGCCAGCATGCCACGCTCGATCAACACTGGCTCGCAAGCACAATGAGCGACTATCGCATCGCGCTACCTTTAGGACGAGGCGACTTAGCGGTGAAAACATGGCACGACGCATCAATTCAAGCCGTGCCCATCCTCGCAGTACACGGCTGGATGGACAACGCCGGCACATTTAATCGGCTTGCGCCCATGCTCAAAGGCCATCGCATTCATGCCCTAGACCTTGCTGGCCACGGCCTTAGCGATCCGCGCCCCGATGGCATGCGCTATCACAACGCCGATTTTCTCGATGACATTTACGCCGCCATGCAGCATATCGCGCCAAATAATGGCCCACTGATACTGCTTGGACATTCGCTAGGTGCCGGTTTGCTCATGCTGTTGGCCGGTATTTTTCCTGAGCGCATCCAAGCTTTAATCATGATCGATGGCCTCGGCCCAATTAGCGCCGACCCCAGCAATTACGCAACGGACACACGCACGGCATTGGAAGGCCTAATGAGTTATAGCCCAAGCCGAAAACCCATAGCCTCTGTAGAGCAGGCCGTGGCCGCGCGCCGCCAAGGTATCACTGGCATGCTCAGCGAGTCAGCCTCGCGAGACTTATGCGAGCGTGCATTGATCGAGACAGAGGCGGGTGAATTGCGTTGGCGCACCGATAAACGCCTGCGCTTAAACTCGCTGATGCGCTTTAGCGAAGAGCAGGTCTTGGCTTGTATTGAGGCGATCACTGCACCATGTTTATTAGTCACAGGCGATGCTGGCTTGCCGAAACAATTGGGTAAAAATAAACCGCGCTACGCCGCCAGGCTTTCCCATTTTAGTCGGCTTGAGCAAGTGAACTTGTCCGGCGGGCATCATTTACATTTAGATGATTGCCCGAAGCAAGTTGCAGATGCTATTAATGCGTTTTTGGCGTAGTTTCACACCTATAACTAAGAAAAATAATCAGGGAGAGTTTTATGCGCAGTATTGATGAATTTTTAAACGAATATGGCAAAACCCATCGCAATCCACGCAATCAGCTCATACATTTTGTTTGCGTGCCGGTTATCTTAATTAGCTCGCTAGCATTTGGTTGGCCATTAAGCATGGCAATGCTGGGCAGCGAGGCGGCTTGGGCGCCTTATGTCAATGTCGCAACAGTAGCTTCGGTGTTGATGTTGGCGGCATTTTATTCGCGCTTAGGATGGCGTGCGGTTGCGGCCATGGTCGTATTCTTAGGCGTATCCATCGCGGTTATTATGGCGGTCGAAAGCAGTCCCTTGCCGCTGATTTGGACGGCAGTTGTTGCTTGGATAGCGGCGTGGGTTGTTCAGCTTATTGGTCACAATATTGAAGGGGCCAAACCAAGTTTTCTTGATGATTTAGTGTTTTTGCTGATTGGGCCATTGTTCGTTCTGGAGGAGTGGGGCGTTCCATTGCGCACTAAATAAGCTTGTCCCCCTTGAGGTCTGTCCATGCGTGCGCTGCAAGCTATTGAAAAAGGCTATATTTTTGCGCTGTTAACGATTTGCATTTGGTCAGGCTTCATTGTCATATCGCGTGTTGGCGGGCAAAGTCCGCTAACACCATTTGATGTTGCCGCACTGCGCACAGTCTTTGCCGCTGCTATTCTACTGCCGTGGTGGCTACCTCGTGTACTAGACTCGTCTAAGCGAAAATTGCCGTGGTATCAATCACTTATCTTTGCCTTATTGGCAGGCGTGAGCTATCCGCTATTTGCCTATGGCGGCTTCCAATACGCACCTGGAAATCACGGCGCAGTGCTGATCGCTGGCACATTGCCATTTTTCACAACGCTGTTTGCTTTGGCGCTATTACGCGAAATGCCAAGTTTTCAGCGCATGTTGGGCTTGGCATTAATCGTCTCCGGCGTAACCACTTTATTTGTCGCTATGATGCGCGGCGCTAGCTGGGAGAGCTTGCCTGGCGATCTGATGTTTCTTGGCGCGAGCATTTGTTGGTCTTTATTTGCAGTGTTGCTGCGGCACTGGCAAACCCGTGCCTTCGATGTGACCTTGGGCGTGGTGGCATTTTCGCTGCTAGTGTATATCCCGCTCTATGCCGCATTTCTGCCAAAAGCTTTATCACAGGCAAGCTGGGATGATATTGCGCTGCAGGGCATTTATCAGGGTGGAATTGTTGTCTGTTGTGCGATGTGGACATTCGCTAAGGCCACCGAATTGCTCGGAGCTGTGCGCGTGGCGGTGATGATGTCTGCAGTACCAGTGGCGGGCACGTTATTGGCGATTGCCATACTCGGTGAGGTATTAACGCCGGCGTCGGCTATCGGGCTCATGCTTATTTTTATAGGTGCACTAGTTGGCGCGCTAGCTAAGGCGAGAGTGATATTGCCAGTTAGCCCTTAGTGCATATCCACGGCAGGGCCAACTGACAACATCTTCATGGCGTCACTGCAAGCAGCGGCGCCATGTGCAAGGCTTTAGTCTTCCTTGCGTGATACCCAACGATCAAGCAATTTAGCGGCGGCTTCACGGCCACCCAGGCCAAAGGCGAGGGCGAATGCCACGGCTACGGCACCTAGTGTTAGGCCAAAGGCGAGATTAACGATGGAGTCGGCAATGCCCATGGCGCGTAGGCCCATGGCAATGACTAAGCCCATGACCAAGGTGCGCACTAGGCCTGAGAGCCAGGTGCTTTCGCTGCGATTGTTTTGGGCAACGACCTGCGCCAATACATTCGCTAACCAGAAACCCACCAACAAGATCACCGCACCCAGCAATATGTCACCGCCGAACAGGATAAACGCACTAACTAAATGGCTTACAGCACTAAAGCCAAGCTGATTAGCGGCTTCGATGGTGGCGAAAAGCATGGCGAAGAACATCACCAACTGACCGATTACTGCCGATAGCGGGCGAGAGCCTAGGGCTTTAGCCATGCCGATTTTTTCGGGCAAGGTGTCGAAGCCGGCGCTAGCCATTAGGCGAGTCACGAAGGCTGAGGCAAAGCGTGCGACATAGTAGGTAATCACAATGATCAGCGCGGCTGCGACGATGCCCGGTACAGCTGAAACTAACTGATCAAGTAGGTTTTTCGCAGGCCCTGCAATTGCTTCAATGGCGAGTGCGTCTAGTGCCGAGATCAACGCTGGCACGAAAATCACCAAGAACACGATGCTACCAATGCCTTTTGCCAGATCAATGTTATCGCTTAAGCCCATTTGCGAGGCCGCAGAAGATAATCGTGTTGCACCTAATAAGTTGCTGACGACGCCGCTGACTATCTTGGCAACACCATAACCAACGACGCTAATGACAACAGCGGCGATGATGTTGGGTAGATAAGCCATCAAGCTATCGATGAGGTTTTGCACCGGTTGCATCAGGCCATCGAGGTTTAATGCGCCTAAAATTAGTGGAACAAATAGCAGCAAAATCAACCAGTAAGCTACGTGACCCATGTTTTCGCTGATCGGGCGCATGCCTGCTTCGGCACTTAAGCGCTCATCCACAGAAGTAGAGTCTAGGAGCTTGGTAATGCCGGTGCGTACTAGCGATGCCAGCACCCAGCCAACGACTAAAAGCACAAGGCCAGAGACTAAGCGCGGCAAATAGGTCATGACCTCGCCAAGCATATTTGACAGTGGTGCTGAGACGTTGAACAGGCTGAGTATATTGAAGCTTGCAATTAGCGCGATTAGGAAGATGAACCAGAAGGCAATGCGAGACACGATGGCCTCTAAGTTCGCTTCGATGCCGGTACTGCTTTGCACGCGAGTATTGAGGCCAACACTGCTTAAGACTTTACGCGATAGGGCCGCAGCCATGAGCGCGACAATCCAGCCAACGAGCAGAAGCAAGAGCGCGCCAATAATGGCAGGCACTTGACCGCTGAGGGTGTCTTGTAGGCGCTCGGCTAATGAAAAATGTTCCATGAGAAATTCTCCAAACCAAGGGAAGTAGCTATCTTATTGATTTAAATAAGATGCTGCTTTTTTTACCCTAGGGGAGATAGCCGCCGCTGTAAACCTTTCGCAGAATTTCAGCGACGACTGCCATGATTTTTTGGCGATTTTTTAAGCTTTAATGAGCGATAAATACTCATTTCGAGTTTGTGGGTTATCGCGGAACATACCTAGCATGATGGACGTTTTCATCACTGAGTTTTGCTTTTCAACACCACGCATCATCATGCACATATGCTTGGCTTCAATCGTTACTGCCACGCCGTGAGCATTTGTAACCTGCTGAATTGCATCGGCAATTTGCTTGGTCAAGTTTTCTTGAATTTGCAGGCGGCGCGAATACATATCGGCGATGCGAGCTACTTTCGAAAGCCCCAACACCTGGCCTGATGGAATATAGGCAACGTGAACTTTGCCAATAAAAGGTAGCAAATGGTGCTCACAGAGCGAGTACAGCTCAATGTCTTTCACCAACACCATTTGGTCGTTATCCGACGGAAAAACGGCACCATTGACTAAGGTGTCTAGGTCTTCGTTATAGCCTTTACACAGATACTTAAAGGCTTTGGCGGCGCGCTTGGGTGTGTCGAGCAGGCCAGGACGGCCCAGGTCTTCACCCACTGCGCGGATAATATCTGCGTAGGCGTTTTCCATGATTATTCTCGTGTTATTGATTAATAAGGCCTGCACGCTAGCGATTAACGATCAGGGAGTAAAGCCTACAGCACTTCAGGTTTGTCTAGTCTCGGGTCAATCCGCGCTTGTCGGTCGCGTTTGAGCAGCAATAGCACCGCTCCAGTACCGCCTTCGCGTGCTGGCGCTGAGCTAAAAGCAAGTATTTGTGGCAGTTGCTTGAGCCAGCCATTAACGGCACTTTTTAATACGGCTTGGCCGTTAATCAAACCTTTGCCATGCACGATTTTGGCGACCTGTAGCTGCTCTTTTTGACAATTATCGAGCAGGCTAAGCACTGCTTCACGAGCCTGATCTAGTGTGCAGCCATGCAAGTCAACAGCTGCCTGCCATGGTAGTTTGCCGAGCTTGAGTTGCTCGAACTGGCGCGGCTGCACGCCATTTTGCCGAAACGCTAAGATGGCTTCGGGAGCGACACTGGCGAGTAGGGCGACAGTGTCTGATAGCGGCTGGTCGGCGCGCTCAAGCTCACCTTCGGCTTGCGCGCGGCGCATTAAGGCTTGCGGGCTTGGCGTGGGGCGACGCTTGGGCCGGGGCGGCGGAGGTGGAGCCTCTATGCGCCTAGCTCCTTGCATGGCCCGAGCGAACAACTCCTCTTCGCTCAGCTCAGGTGGTGCGGCCACAATAGGTTTTGTCAGCTTCGGCACGGGTGTCTCGGCTTTCAGTTGACGCTTCAATGTGGTCAACAACGGGTCTTTCATGACGCTAATTCCTCGTCTACCGGCGACAGTCTCCCCCTAAGGGCGCTAGCTAGTATAAAATCCAAAGTCTTTGCAGCCTACACGAGGTTGCCGTTTTTTCTGCTATCTACGCGATGGCTTGGGAGTGCATGTGAGCGAATCGAGCGCTGAACTAACCTTATCCGATGAAATATTGACTGAAGCCCAGCAACATTTAGTCAGTATTCGCGATTGGATTCGTTTTTGCGTTAGCTGCTTTCGCGGCTGCGATGTGCATTTAGGCCACGGCAGCGACGATCCCTTTGCAGAAGCTACGGCCTTGGTCATGCAAACGCTGAATCTGGCTTGGTCGGCCGATGGCGAAATCATTGATGCCCGCGTGCTGCCTAGTGAGGCCGCGGCAATTGCCGAGACGCTCAAACGCCGCGTCAATGACCGCACGCCATTGGCCTACCTATTGAATCTGTCGTATTTCGCCAATCTGCCATTTTATGTTGATGAGCGCGTACTAGTGCCACGCTCACCCATTGCCGAGCTCATTGAAAGCCGCTTTTTGCCATGGCTAGACCATGAGCCACAACGCATTTTAGATCTCTGCACAGGCTCCGGCTGCATCGCAATTGCCTGCGCTGTGGAGTTCCCCGATGCCTTGGTCGACGGCACGGATATTTCCATCGATGCGCTGAGCGTGGCCGCGCTCAACGTTGAGCATCATGACTTACAAGAGCGCGTGGGCTTGATCGAGTCTGATGCGTTTAACAAACTACCGGGCCAACGCTACGACTTAATCGTTAGCAACCCGCCCTATGTGGATGCCGAAGACATGGCCGATCTGCCGCTTGAGTTTACGCGCGAGCCTGAGTTGGGCTTGGCTTCGGGTGTCGATGGCCTAGATATCACCAAACGCATTTTAGCTGAAGCGGCAGACTACTTAACGGACGATGGCGTATTAGTGGTGGAAGTGGGTAACTCGCAGTGGGCTTTGCAGCAGACCTTCCCCGATGTGCCCTTTGTTTGGGTCGATTTTGTGCGCGGCGGGCAGGGCGTGTTCGTGCTTACAGCGGCCGATTGCCGAGAACATCAAGCCACATTTGAGAGCAGTATCTAATGGCGGGAAATAGCATAGGGCAAGTATTTCGCGTGATGACCGCGGGTGAGTCACATGGGCTGGCATTAACTGCAATTGTCGATGGTGTGCCGCCGGGTATTGCACTGTCGGAGGCGGATTTACAGGGCGATTTAGATCGCCGTAAACCCGGCACGTCGTCGTTTGCCACGCAGCGCCGTGAAGATGATGTGGTGCGTATTTTATCCGGCGTATTTGAGGGTAAAACCACGGGCACGCCGATCGCATTGATCATTGAAAACACCGATCAGCGTTCGAAAGATTACGGCAATATTGCTGACACCTTTCGCCCCGCACACGCCGACTACACCTATACGCATAAATACGGTTTTCGTGATTACCGTGGCGGTGGTCGCTCCAGCGCGCGAGAGACCGCGATGCGTGTTGCCGCCGGTGCTATTGCACGCAAGGTGTTAAGCGAGCAGTTCGGAGTTAGCATTCGTGGCCGTGTGTCGCAAATTGGCGACATTAAAGCGCAAGTCTGCGACTGGGATTTTGTTCGTGAGAATCCCTTTTTCTGCGGTGATCGCGACGCCGTGACACAGATGGAGGCCTTGGTGCTGAGTATGCGTACCGAAGGCTCGAGCATTGGCGCGGCCATTGAGGTGTTTGCTGAAGGCCTGCCCGTGGGTTGGGGCGAGCCGGTATTTGATCGTCTCGACGCCGATTTGGCACATGCGATGATGAGCATTAACGCGGTGAAAGGCGTGGAAGTAGGTGATGGTTTTGCGGTGGTCAATCAGCGCGGCGAGCAGCATCGCGATGAAATCACACCAGAAGGCTTTTTGAGTAATCACGCCGGTGGTGTGTTGGGTGGTATTTCCACGGGCCAAGACTTAGTGGTGCGCATTGCCCTGAAGCCGACCTCGAGCATTACCACGCCCGGTCGTAGCATTAATTTGGCTGGTGAAGCCATCGAAGTGGTCACTAAAGGTCGCCACGACCCCTGCGTTGGCGTGCGTGCAACGCCCATTGCTGAAGCCATGATGGCGATTGTGTTGCTCGATCATGCACTGCGCCATCGCGCCCAAAATGCCTTGGTGCAATGCATGACGCCAGTCGTGCCAGGCCGTGTGCGAGGCTCTACGCCATCGTGAGCTCCAACTCCCGCCCACCGTTTGTCGCGTTGGGCGCGTTTTACTTCTTCTACTTCGCTGTCATCGGCGGCTTCATGCCCTATTGGGGCTTGTACCTGCAAAGCCTTGGCTTCAATGCTGAAGCCATCGGTGAGCTGATGGCCGTGGTCATGGCTACGCGCATCATCGCGCCGAATTTCTGGGGCTATATTGCCGATAGCACCGGTCAGCGTCTGCGCTTGGTGCGTATTGGCGCGTTTATGATTTGCATCGGCTGGTTGGGCGTGTTTGTTGCGCGCGAATTTTGGCCTTTAGCCGCGGTATTACTGGCCTATGGCTTCTTTCAAAATGCCATTTTGGCGCAGTTTGAAGCGGTGACTATGGCGCACTTAGGACCCCAGCGTGAGCGCTATAGTCAAGTCCGCGTCTGGGGCTCGCTGGGCTTTATTGTCACTGGCACAGGCTTGGGCTTGGCGTTTGATTATTATGATGTGGCAATGTTGCCGCTGGCCTTGCTCGCCTGTGCGGTGGCGACATGGTTAGCGAGTTTATTTGTGCCAGACATTGCCACACCGACACGGCACGAGGCCGACTCGAATGTCTGGCAACTCTTAAGTCAGACACCGGTCTGGAGTTTTTTTCTTGCGCATTTTCTGCTGCAACTGTCGCATGCTCCGTATTACACCTTCTACAGTATTTTCTTAGAAGAGCATGGCTATTCGCGTACGCACATAGGCTGGTTGTGGGGTGTTGGCGTGCTGGCCGAAGTCGCCATGTTTATCGTCATGCATAAATTTTTACCATGGGTTGGTGAGCAACGACTGATGCTCATTAGCTTATTACTGGCGGCTTTGCGCTGGGTATTAATTGGCCAGTTTGTCGATAGTGTGGTGGTGATTTGGCTAGCACAGCTGCTGCATGCGGCGAGCTTTGCTACTTTCCATGCCGCCGCCATGACACGAATTTATCGCTATTTTGGCGACGGTAACCAAGGCCAGGGTCAAGCCATCTACAGCATGCTCTGGGGCACCGGCGTGGCGCTGGGTTCATGGTGGGTAGGTATGTTGTGGGCGTCCGATAGCGGCCCGTGGATATTCACTGCGGCGGCAGGTCTTTGCCTGCTAGCGTTTCTGATTCTGCATTATGGCGCATGGCGTAATGGGCCTTCGGCGCTTCCTCGAACGTTAGCGCCGACGATCAGCGCCTAGTCCCAACTGCCAGTCCTCGCCGCGATCACTCTCACTTGATTCACGCCTTTCTCGCGGCAATATGGCAGGCGCTCAGCAAAGTCGCGTGGGCGCAACAAATGTGCGCTGCCAAAGCCCGAGAGCAATAAGGCTTGTTCAGCGCTCGCTTCACCATCAAAATGCAGATGCACTTGGCCGCGAACAAAGCGCGATAGCATCTTCATAAATGCTTTGCTAGCTAAATCATTGCCAAGATTGCCGAGATGAATATCGGATAGATAAATGCCGCGTTGCATATGGCCTAATGCATCGGCGATACGACCCCAGAGGCCAATCACACTGTTGCTATCAAAGTAATTTATCAAGCCTTCGGTAATGATGGCTGTGCCTTTGCGGCGATCTAGGGTGCTAATCAGCGTGTTCAGGCTTAGCGGGCAATCATCGCTAAAGGCGTCAATATCAACGACTCGATGATTAGCGCTATCGAGTCCGGCGTTTTTGAGTAGCTCACGTTTGCGTTGAGCCATGGCTGGCAAATCGGCCTCGATATATTCAATTGCATCGCCATGACGCTCGGCAAAGCGCCATCCACGAGGCGATAAACCACTGGCAATTTCGATGATCTGAGTGATGGCTCCACTGCTAATAGCGCGCTCAAGCTGAAGGTCGATTAACGTGTGTCGCGCTAATAAAACGGCATCCAAATTGAGACTGCTAATGCGTCTGGCAAGCCATTGTGGGCCACGTAAAGCAGTGTAGTAGGCTTGGCCTTTTAACGTGGCGAAAGAGGGGTGAGAAAGTTCATTAGCGACCCAGACATAGCCGGTGTAGTGCGCAGTGGGGCTGATGTTATTGTTATTTTCTTCTTGGCTATTTTTGGTCATGACCACTCCATTACCTGCCCATATTCACAGTCACGTTAGGCGGTGCTCACGCCTGTGCTTAGCGTTTGCAGACTACGGCGATTTTTATAATGGCGCTAGCGCATTGATCGATCTTCTTCTGTAACACCTGCTAAGTATCGGAGTCTAAGCTTTAGATAAGCCATTTATTGAGTGTAATGATTATGCGATTGCCGCGTCTGATTCGATATTTACTTCTGAACGCGCTGCTTTTTTGCGGCCTCTCATCACTGCTATATGCCGAGGAATTACCGTTGCCAGAAACCGTGAGTTATAGCTCGTCGCAATGGCCGGTCAATTTGCAGGCTGATATTTATCGCCCCAATAGCTCAGGCTTAGCACCAACTGTTCTGGTGATTCACGGTGGCGGTTGGGGTAGTGGCGCGCGCGATGACGGCTATGTGAAATCAATTTGCGAGCATTTACAGGCCATGGGCTACGCTGCAGTTTCGGTGTCGTATCGATTGGCACCAGAGTGGCGCTTTCCCGCACAGCTAGATGATATGAGTGAGGCGGTGCGTTGGCTTGCTTCGAATGGCGCTGAGCATGGTCTTGATGCATCACGCATTGCTGTCTGGGGATATTCTGCGGGTGCGCACATGGCCTCATTATTGGCTATGCAACCGCAGGCAGTGCCTATAATCGCGGTTATTGCTGGCGGCATACCGGCCGATTTGCGCAAATGGCCAAACTCAAAAATGGTTAAGGATCTGCTCGGTAAATCGCGTGATGATGCACCTGAGCTTTGGGCTGAAGCATCGCCAGTGACGCATGTGAATGCGCAAACACCGCCGCATTTTCTCTATCACGGCCGCCTAGATACGATGGTTAGCTATCAGCAAGCGAAACAAATGCAGGCAGCGCTAAAGCTAGCCAATGTTCCGGTCACGCTCTATACGCGTTGGTTTTATGGTCATATTTTCGCAGCGCTTTTCACCGGCGGTAGCAGCACTGCGGCGACAGATTTTCTTGCATCGTATTTAGCACCTGCAAGTCCGCACGGCGAAGGCTCAACGCAAAGCGCTCTACCTGAAGCGCCCGAGCAGCAACATGCCGACTAATCTGATACCTGCAAGCGCCTTACCCGTGCTGATTGCGGCGTTGTTAATGGTCATCGCATTTTCCATAACCTGGTTGGTACAGCTGCGCACAAAGAATGCCGGCATCGTGGATGCGGTTTGGCGCTATTTATGCCATCGTTGGCTTCGGCGACCCGATGGCTCGCGGCGTAATGGGCATATTAGCGTTGCTTTGGGGCCTACGCCTTGGCTGCTATCTCTGGCAGCGAAATCATGGCTCGCCAGAGGATGGCCGTTACGCTCGCTTTCGTGAGTCATGGGGCGATAGAGCGGCGTGGAATATGTATTGGTTTTTCCAATTCCAAGTACTGATGGCATTACTGTTGTCGGTCGGCTTTTGGGTAATTGCGGTGCGCGAATCGCCGGCTGCGACGTGGGCTTTGATACTGGCAGTGGCCATTTGGTTAGTGTCCGTAATTGGTGAGCATATTGCCGACACTCAACTCAATGATTTTCGATCCAATCCTGCTAATAAAGGCCAGGTCTGTCGCAATGGTCTGTGGCGATACTCTCGCCATCCCAACTATTTTTTTGAATGTCTGCACTGGCTCGCATATCTGCCATTGGCCTTCGGCGCACCATGGTGGGGCTTGAGCTTATTGCCGCCATTGATCATGGCCTGGCTGCTCACGCGTATGTCTGGCCTACCATTAACAGAAGCGCAGGCTGCGGCGTCGAGGCCGGGTTATGCCGACTACATCGCGAACACGAGTGCGCTAATTCCATGGCCGCCTAAACGCGACCAGAACTAAATCAAAGACACTATTTAACACCTTTGGCGGCTGCCAAAATCAAGACCATAAGAGAGATGTGTGATGGATGTGATTGACCTCTGCCAGCGTAGCTTATTGCCCGATGGCTTATCCCGTTATGGCATGCGTAAGCTTATGCATAAACGCTTAGTAGATGAGGGCGCATTCGATAGCGAGCGTGCCAGCGAACGTCGCCAAGCCTTGCTTGATGATCTACGGCAAAGCCCCATCGCCATTGAAACCCAAGCGGCGAATGAGCAGCACTACGAAGTGCCTGCGGCGTTTTTCCATCGTCATTTAGGCCCGTGTTTAAAATACTCCTGCTGCTTCTATGCCACCGGCAATGAAACCTTGGCCGAGGCTGAAGAGCTCATGCTCGCTCTCTATGCCGAGCGCGCCGGCTTGCAAGATGGCATGCGTATTTTGGATCTCGGCTGTGGCTGGGGTTCGTTGTCGTTGTGGCTGGCCAAGCGCTATCCGAACTCGACCATTGTGGGACTGTCGAACTCACATGGGCAGCGCGAGTTTATTGAGGCGCAGGCGCATGAGCGCGGCATCACTAACTTAACCATTCTGACGGGCAATATCGTTGATTTTGATTTTCCCGTGACATCAAATGCCGGCGCTGTGCTTGAGCCTGGTTTTGACCGCGTGATGTCCATTGAGATGTTCGAGCACATGCGCAATTACGGTCTGTTGCTGGCCAAAATTTCGCGCTGGTTACATCAAGACGGTAAGCTGTTTGTGCACATTTTTGCTCATCGCCATCTCGCCTATTTTTTTGAAGACAAAGAGGCTGACGACTGGATGACGCGCTACTTTTTCACCGGCGGCATCATGCCGAGTGAGACGTTATTTGCCAATTTCCAAGATGACTTAACCCTAGACCGGCAATGGTGGGTCGATGGCCGCCATTACGAGAAAACCTCGAACCATTGGTTAGCCGGCATGGATGCGCAGCGTGCCACGCTGATGCCTCTGTTAGTGGAGACTTATGGCGCTGATAAAGCGGCAGTTTGGTTTCAGCGCTGGCGTATGTTTTACATGGCCGTGGCTGAATTATTTGGCTATGAACAAGGCCGTGAGTGGGGCGTCGGGCACTATTTATTTAGCAAGCGCTAGGGGAGTATTTATGACTATTCGAAATCGAATAACCAGCACGGTCGCCTTTATAGCGCTTGCTGCGGGCACTTTCTTGAGTGCGCCTGCATTGGCAGTAGAGACAAAATCTTACTACGGCTATGCCACGGATTTGAAGACTGGTGAATACCGCTACACCGAGGTGCATAACCACCAATACGATGGTGATAATTGGTTATCTGGCACGATGAAGTTTTATGCTCCCGATGGCCGTTTTATGGGTGATAAAACCCTAGATTTCAGTAAGGATGCCTATATCCCGCTAGTAACATTCACGTTGGGTGGCGGCCGCTACCAAGACTCCATTGCCGCGATCAGCGACAAGTCGGTCACGGTGAAAACTAAGCGTGATAAAGACATAGAAACCGAGCTTATAACTCGCCAAAAAAACTTAGCAGCAGACTCTGGTTTTAATAGTTTGCTCGTCGATAATCTAGACAAGTTTAAGGCAGGAAAGGCTGTCGACCTAAGCTTGATAGTGATAGGTCGCCGTGACTTTTATCGTTTTAAGGCCGTGCCCAAAGGTCAGTTAGATTTCGCTGGAGAAAAAGCCATTCGTATCAGCATTCAGCCCGATTCGCTGCTGCGCTTTGTGGTTGATCCGCTCAATGTTATTTACGGTTTAGAGAGCAAGTCCTTGCTGCGCTATGAGGGTATCTCTAATATCCTCGATCGCGACACTGGTAAGCCCTTCAATGTGCGCATCGATTACCGTATCAAACCCAATAAATTGCCGGCAAAACTACCTGATCTCTAATGCGTAAACGACGAAGTTGGTGGTTGCGAATGCGCCATTCACTAGGTATTCCAGATCATGCTGTGCCATGGCGTGAACGATGGGTGTCCATGCTTACTGCCGCCATCGGTTTGGCGGCAGTGGCATTTTTGGGCTCCGCCGGTTCGTCGTGGTTGCAGGCTCACGATATTTGGCTAGTGGCATCGATTGGCGCCACTGCAGTATTGGTTTTTGCCGTGCCGCATGGTGCGCTTTCCCAGCCTTGGGCGGTTTTAATGGGCCAAGGTATTTCGGCTTTAGTCGGCGTGACGGTGGCTAAAACCATGGGCGGGGGAGTGATGGCGGCGTCTTTGGCAGTGGCCATGGCGATTTTTGCTATGCACTGCCTGCGCTGCGTGCATCCTCCGGGCGGTGCAACTGCGTTGGCGGCGATATTGGCTGTTGGCAGTAATACGCCAGACTGGAGCTTCATCTTTTTTCCCGTGGTATTCGATGCTGGCTTAGTCGTGATTGTGGCCACTGCGCTGAATGCGCCTTTTCCATGGCGGCGCTATCCCGTGTCGTGGGCTTACCAAAAGGCTATGGTCGCTGCTGGCGATGGACTAGCACCGGAAGATCCCTTTTCGCCTGAGCAGCTACGCTTAGCGCTCGATCAAATCGGTTCACTTGTTGATATCAGCGATGACGAGCTGAAGGTGCTTTACCGTGCTTTGCGTGAGCAGCAAAACCATTCGCCTGTGCATGCCGATGATCTTGTGCCTGGGTCCTACTTTAGCAATGGCGAGGTTGGTGAGCGTTGGGCGATTCGCCGTGTGGTTGATGCTAGCGAGCCAGGTGCAAAGCGCCCGCAAGCCATTGTGAAAACGGTGGCGGGCTTAGGCCGTGGCGATGTGCGCGTGCTAACGCTGGCCGAGCTTTTGGCGTGGGCGGCTTATCCGGTGCAGGCTGGTGATCAGCAGTGGCGACGGCTACGTGCTAGTAGCGAGTGATCACTTCTCAAGGGTAGTGATAAATCTCAACACATAATCTGCCACCATTCGTGGGTTTTCAGCCTGCAGAAAGTGCCCTACGCCAGGCAGCAAATGACTTTGTGAGTTTCCAACTAAATCTCTCGCGAGCCGCTCATGAAAGCCACTGTGCATGCATCCATCATCGCGACCGGCGAGCAAAAGTAGAGGCTGGCAAATGGGCTGACTCATCAATGCGTAGACTTGGCGAGTGCTAGCCTGCCACGGTGTAAATAGCGAACGATAATAGCGAGTGGCGGCCCAGGCAATGTCGGGCTGGCTCATGGCCGCCCGTGCTTCCGCGATGTCTTCTGGCGTGAATAACCAACTTGGTGACCAACGCTGCCAGGTTTTTTCTACCCAAGCGGCATGGTCGGCACTAACCCATCGCCACGATTGTGCCGATTGCAGATGCGCCATATAGGACGATAGCTTGAGCTGTTTTGGCAGGCTGGGTAGGGCGTGAGTGCTTCTAAGCAGTGGATAAAAGGCCGGGATGGCTAACAAGCTGATGCTTTGCCATAACGGCGAGCCTGCTTGTGTGGCGTGTAGTGCCGCGATTTGCGCTAATACAGCGCCCCAATCATGACCCACTAAATGTGCTTGCGGCTGGCCAAGCTCATTGCACCATGCCGCTAAGTCTTCAGCGCAAGAGATTAGATCATAGGCCGCATCGCGCTTTGCGCTGTCTTCGGTATAACCACGCAGCCACGGCATCAGAACCTGATATCCCGCGTCGACAAGCTGCGCGGCAACTCCATACCAACTGTGCGGCGTGTCGGGAAAACCATGCACAAGCATAACTAATGGCGCTGTTGGTGAGCCCCAGTGTTCGGCGCGCAGCAAAAGG
>CAXIBK010000013.1:0-22449 GCA_964022225.1 uncultured Paraperlucidibaca sp. | reverse complement strand
TTGAGCGCACCACTAATTATTTTGGCCACTTGCGATGAAGAAACCAGCATGGCCGGTGCCCGCGCCTTAGTCGATGCGGGCAAACCAAAAGCACGCTATGCCGTCATCGGCGAGCCCACTAGCATGCGTCCACTGCGCATGCATAAAGGCGCGATGATGGAGCGCATCTTCATTGAAGGCCAAAGCGGCCACTCCAGTGATCCAAGCCTCGGTCGCAATGCGCTCGATGCCATGCATGCCGTCATCGGTGAGCTCATTGCCTATCGTGAGCAACTGGCCAGCCGCTATCACAACGCGCTGTTTACCGTGCCCACGCCAACGCTAAACTTAGGCTGCATTCACGGCGGCGATAACCCTAATCGCATCTGCGCTAGCTGCGAACTGCAATACGATTTACGCCCACTCCCCGGCATGGACATGGCCGAGTTGCGCGCCGACATCAATATGCGCTTGCTGCCACTGGCCGAACGCTTCAACGTGAGCATTCGCAATGAGCCACTTTTTGCCGGCACAGCCGCACTTGAAACGCCTGCCGAATCACCTTTGGTGCAGGCGCTAGAGCAGCTCACAAACTATCCAGCAGGCGCTGCTGCTTTTGGTACCGAAGGTCCGTATTTACAAGCTCTCGGCATGGATGCACTGATTTTTGGCCCTGGTAATATCGACGTTGCGCATCAGCCCAACGAATATGTTGAGCTAGCCAATCTCAACCCAACCATTAATATCTTACGCGGCTTAGTAAAACGCTTTTGCTTAGCGCACTAATCGGCTTATACAATCACTTCTTAACTTAAACATCACGGAAGGCCCTCCCTTGAGCAGCCAAAGCCCTTTTCAAGACACCATGTCGGACCAATATGTGCATTGGTTCCGCAACTCCGCGCCATATATCAATGCGCATCGCGGCAAAACCTTTGTCCTGCTATTTGGCGGAGAAGCCGTCAATCACGAGAATTTTCGCAATATCGTGCATGACATCGCACTACTGCACTCGCTTGGCATTCGCCTAGTTTTAGTTCATGGCGCGCGCCCGCAAATCGATGAAAACCTCGTCGAATACGGCTTGCAAACGCCCTATCACAATGGCCTGCGCGTCACCACGCGTGAAGCCTTACGCTGCGTCATGGATGCCGTTGGCGCCATTCGTCTCGAGATCGAAGCATTGCTGTCGATGGGCTTGGCCAACTCACCCATGTTCGGTGCCAAAATCGATGCTGTCTCGGGCAACTTCATTACCGCCAAACCCTATGGCGTGCGTGATGGCGTCGACTTTGGCTTGACCGGCGAAGTGCGCTCGGTCGATGTTGAAGTCATCAATAAAAACCTCGCCAATCACCACATCGTCATCCTTGGCCCAACCGGTTACTCCACCACCGGTGAGGTCTTCAATATTTTGGCTGAAGATGTTGCCGTATCTGTGGCGACTGCCCTGCAGGCCGACAAGCTCATTTGTCTAGGCGAGCGCGAAGGCATTTTAGGCGAAGATGATGAGCGCTTATTGCGTGAAATGATTCCCAACGAGGTCGATCAATATTTGCGTAATCGCATCATCGACACCGAGTTGCTGCGCCATATGAACGCCGCGCGCGAAGCCTGCCGCGAAGGCGTCAAACGCGTACACATCATTTCCTACGCACGAGATGGCGCCATGTTGCAGGAGCTATTCACTCGCGATGGTTCTGGCACATTGATCACTCACGACCCCTACGAAGAAATTCGTACGGCCGAAATTGAAGATGTCGGCGGCCTTATCGAGATGCTTGAGCCGCTCGAAGAACAAGGCATTTTGGTCCGTCGTTCACGGCGCAAACTGGAAAATGAGATTTCGCATTTTGCCGTGGTCGAACGCGACGGCATGATCATCGGCTGCGCTGCACTGTATCCGCTGCCCACCAGCCCCGGCGAAACTCCATCGGGCGAGATTGCCTGCGTGGCCATCCACCCGAACTATCGGAAAAGCTCGCGTGGCTCCGAGCTCATGGCCTTTCTAGAGAATCGCGCCATGAGCAAGGGTCTGCGGCAACTCTTTGTGCTCACCACGCGCACTGCGCTGTGGTTCCAAGAGCACGGCTTCGTGCCCGCCAGCGTCGATGACCTGCCGAAACAACGCCAATCGCTCTACAACTTCCAGCGCAACTCGCTGGTATTTAGCAAATCGCTTTAAGGAAACCGGTCATGACCAAAATTACCGACAATATGCGCAAGTACTCGTCACAAGTGGTCGATGGCGTTGAAGCCGCCCCCGGCCGCGCCATGCTGCGCGCGGTGGGCTTCACCGACGAAGACTTCAAGAAGCCGCAAATCGGCATCGCCTCGACCTGGGCAAACGTAACGCCGTGCAATATGCACATCGACAAGCTCGCCGAAGAAGCCGAAAAAGGCGCTAATGCCGCCGGTGGCAAAGGCGTGATTTTCAACACCATCACCATTTCCGATGGCATCGCCAACGGCACCGAAGGCATGAAGTATTCGCTGGTCTCGCGCGAGGTCATCGCCGACTCCATTGAAACCGTGGTCGGTTGCGAAGGCTTCGATGGTCTGGTCGCTGTCGGTGGCTGCGATAAAAACATGCCCGGCTGCTTAATCGGCATGGCGCGCTTAAATCGCCCCGCCATCTTTGTCTATGGCGGCACCATCAAACCTGGTTATGGCCATACCGACATCATCTCGGTATTTGAGGCCGTGGGTCAGCACGCCAAAGGCGATATCGACCTTATTCAAGTCAAGCAGATCGAAGATACCGCCATCCCTGGTGCGGGCTCCTGCGGCGGCATGTACACCGCCAACACCATGGCCTCGGCGATTGAAGCCTTGGGCATGTCACTGCCGGGTTCAAGCGCACAAGATGCTACCGGTACTGACAAGGCACTCGACTGCTTCCGTGCCGGCGAGCAAGTGCTGGAGCTATTGGCTCGCGACATCAAGCCGACCGACATCATGACTCGCAAGGCCTTTGAAAACGCTATTCGCGTGGTCATCGCCTTAGCCGGTTCAACCAACGCCGTGCTGCATTTATTGGCCATGGCACACGCCGTGAATGTGCCACTGAGCCTCGACGACTTCACTGAAATCGGTAAAACCACACCCGTGCTGGCCGACCTGCGTCCATCGGGTAAATACATGATGAGCGAGTTAGTCGCCATCGGTGGCATTCAGCCGCTGATGAAGCGAATGCTCAACGCCGGCCTGCTGCATGGCGATGTGCTGACCGTGACCGGTAAAACACTGGCGGAAAACCTCGAATACGTCGCCGACTATCCAGCCGATCAAGACATCATTCGCGACTTTGACAACCCAATCAAAAAAGACTCGCACCTCGTCATTTTGCACGGCAACTTATCGCCGACCGGGGCGGTGGCAAAAATCACCGGCAAAGAAGGCTTGCGCTTTGAAGGCCGCGCCCGTGTCTATCACGGTGAAGAAGCTGCTCTCGCCGGCATCCTAAATGGTGAAGTGGTGGCCGGCGATGTCATCGTGATTCGTTATGAAGGTCCGAAAGGCGGCCCCGGCATGCGCGAAATGCTGTCGCCCACATCAGCAGTGATGGGCAAAGGCCTGGGTAAAGAAGTCGCACTCATTACCGATGGCCGCTTCTCCGGTGGCTCGCACGGCTTCGTCGTTGGTCACATCACGCCTGAGGCGCAAGATGGCGGCCCGATTGCGCTCCTCGAAGATGGCGACGCCATCACCATCGATGCCGAAACCCGCGAAATCAGCGTTGCTGTATCCGATGCCACCTTGGCTGAGCGTCGCGCACGTTGGACACCGCCGGCGCCGGTCTACACTCGCGGCGTGCTGGCCAAATACGCCAAGCTAGTGTCGAGCGCCTCCGAAGGCGCAGTCACCGACGCCTGAGCGATATGAGCCGTCTCCAACGATTTATCCAGCCACGCCTTAGCGCCGCACTCACCAGCAATAAGCTACGTGATCTGCGTCGCAGTGGCTTGGAGGCTTGGCGACGGCTCGGCCGCTACCCACACCAAGTCAGCGTTTGGCTACGCGTAGATGACCCTTACGCGTATTTATTACTGCAAGCGTTACCTACGTTGGAGGCCGACTTTGGTCTTCGCATTAGTCTGCGCGTGCTTGGTGCCGGAAGTCCTGATACCACGCCAGAGCCTGAGCGCTTAACACAGTTTGCCGGCCACGATGCCATTCGCCTTGCGCGCTGGCATGGTCTCGATGCACCGACATCTTGGCAAGCGAACGCGCAGGACCTGGCGTTGGCTCAACAGCTGTTAATTGCACTCGAAACTTCAGATCAAGAAACGTCAATCATGGAGCAGGCGCGCGATATTTTGCGCGCACTATGGCGAAAAGATCTCTCCGCATTGCAGCAGCTCGCGATAAACATACGCTCTGCAAAACTAGATGCCGACACCATTGCTAACCACTTACAACGAAATGCCGATAGGCAGCGTCAACTCGGCCACTACGCCAGCGCCATGCTGCATTACGCAGGCGAATGGTATTGGGGCATTGATCGCTTAGACTACTTAAGCCGCCGCCTAAGCAGCTTGAACTTAGGCAGTGCCAGCGCGCAGTGGAGCACGCATATCGATGGCCACTTTCTCGTCAACGACGCTGAGCGACTAGCCGACTTGCGCGCACTCGACGCCGAACTCGATGTCTACTTTTCCTATCGCAGCCCTTACTCCTATTTAGCGCTGAGCCGCATCCGTCTACTCGCCGAGCATTACGGCATTGTCTTACGCCTAAAGCCGGTCTTGCCCATGGTCATGCGCGGCCTACCCGTGCCAACCATTAAGCGCTTATATATTTTGCTTGATAGCAAACGTGAGGCAGATTTACTCGACCTAGACTTTGGTCGCATTTGCGATCCTGTCGGCGCTGGCGTAGAACACTGCCTAGCAGTAACGCATGCGGTGCTCGCACAATCGGAAAAGCTGGCGCTAGATTTTGCCGAGTCGGCCTGCGCGGCAATTTGGCATGAAGGCCGTGACTTAAGCCACCTGCCCGAGGTTTACGCTTGTGCTTTGCGCGCTGGTGTGACTGCCGATATTGTCGACGCTGCATTGGCTAGTGATGACTGGCGCCAAGCTGCCGCACAGCATCATGACGAGCTATTCGCGCTAGGGTTGTGGGGAGTGCCAAGCTTTAACTTGAACCTCGATGGCCAGCCGCTATGCCAAACCTGGGGTCAGGATAGACTTTGGGTTTTGGAAGATGCGCTCAATGATGCCTTGCAAATAAATCATCCACTCAGTTCGCAACGCTAACTGACCAGCTCAGGAGTAACCAGATGGAAACGGTTGTGGTGTTAGGTGCCAGTCCGAAGCGAGAACGCTATAGCCACCAAGCAATGGTGCTGCTGCAAAAGCATGGCCATCGAGTGATTCCGGTTAACCCTGGCCATGACCAAATTGATGGACTTACCGTTGCGCGTAGCCTCGACTCCATCAACGAGGCTATCGACACCGTGACTGTTTATGTCGCGCCAGCCCACCTCGATAGCCAACTTAAGTCATTGCTTGCACTAAACCCAAAGCGCGTCATTTTCAATCCTGGCGCCGAACATCCGCAGGCTAGTGCAGCACTTGCAGCTCAAGGTGTGGCAGTAGAAAACGCCTGCACACTGGTGCTGCTGCGTACCGGTCAATACGACTGTGGCACATACTTATACTGGCAGCTCACTGCCACGCGTACGCATCCAGCCGGCAATGCTGTGGCGAGTTTGTCGCGCCGGCAACACCTCATGAACAATGGTGTCACTCCAAAATACGGCAAGACTGCCGCCCTCGGGGCAAATATTGACAGTCGCCTGCTTCGGTGGATACAGCACCAGCTCGCCGCCGCCATCGCTAGGCCATGGCGTATCGTTTAGATACAACACCGTGGAAACAATACGCCGCCCAGCCCCCGGTACGCCTACCTCAATATGCTGATCGGTGTGGCGACGATAAAAGCTGCCTGGGTCATAGATAGCGTAATGTGCCTCAAAGTCGGCTAGGCCTAAAAAGCCTGCCTCGTTTAAATGTGCTTGTAATTGCGCCATTAGCGCTAAATAAGCCGCTGCCGCCGGCCACTCCGGCTCCAGCCAGGCAATACGGTCGCCACGCACTTGGCGCATGACTTGATGCGTTGAGCCACGGCCAATACCTGCGCGATATAACTCTCCTGCATCATCACGCTCCTGCAGTTCGAGCTGCAAGGCGCGCAATAAATCAGGGGGAATAGCATTAGCTATAACCGTCCAGCCTTGCTCGAAAAGCTGCTCGCATGCAATTCGAACGAGATCTGGCCACACCACAATCGTCTCAACGCTGTCATTAGCGGGTATCATCTGCGGCTCACTACCTGATGTTGTTGCCATGAATTATCGTCACCACTTTCACGCCGGCAATTTTGCCGATGTCATGAAGCACAGTTTGCAAATGGGCCTAATGGCACATTTAAAAAAGAAAGAGTCGGCATTTTGCTTTATCGACACACATGCCGGCGCCGGCGTTTACGACTTGCATGGCATGCAGGCTCAGAAAACCGGTGAATACCAGCAGGGCATCGACCGCTTAGATGATCATCGCGGCGCGCCACTCTGGGTGGCCGAATACCTGCAAGGCGTGCTGGCCTGCCAAGCGGCGGGAGCGCGAAGCAATTACCCCGGCTCGCCATGGCTAGGCCAACGCCAATTGCGTGAGCAAGACAGCGCCATTTTTATCGATGTGCAACACGCTGAAGTCGCCAGCTTGCGTCATTACTTCAAGAATGACTCGCGCGTGGCCGTACACCAACGCAACGCTTATGAGGGCTTAACTGCGCTCATTCCACCAAAAGAAAAACGTGGATTGGTGCTCATTGACCCACCGTATGAACTTGAGCGCGATAGCTTTCCGCAGCTGGTCAAGCTCATCGCCGCCGCCCACAAAAAATGGCCCACTGGCGTTTATGGCATTTGGTTTCCGATCAAGCAGCGTGCATCGATCGTGAAATTTTATCGTGAGCTGATGAATAGCGGAATAAATAAAATGCTGTCATGCGAACTATTAATGCAGCCCGACGACAACGCCTTAGGCCTCAATGGCAGCGGCCTAATCGTGATCAATCCACCATGGGGCTTCTACGAAGAAGCACAGAAAACCTTAGCATGGTTGGTCGACCGCTTATCGGAGCATCCGCAGCGCTCCTCAAAGGTTCGCTGGCTAGTCAATTTAGAGTAACTGCTCTAAACTCGGCACCATCACGCTGAGCGGATGACCGAGAGCACCATGATTACCAAGGAACATCTGAGCTACCAAGCTCAAAAAGCCTATGTCACCACCATGATGAAAGTGGTTGGTGGCGGCCTGGCGGCGGCTAGCCGCGTCGATGAAACTGTGCAAAAAGAGCTCTCGGCGCTGCCCGAAGGTTTCCAGGTTTGCATGACCGTCTTTCCTAGCGGCCCCAGCTTCTTTTTGCGTGTTGGCAAAAATGGCCACTCCGAAGTCATTTCAGCGCCCATCGGCAAGCCCGAACTAACCATCCGCTTTAAGCATCTCTCGCATGCTTTTTTGGTGTTTTCTTTCCAAGAAGGCACCGCGCAAGCTTTTGCTAATGACCGCATGATTGCCGATGGCAATGTCAGCCATGCCATTCGCTTAGTACGTTGTTTGAACAAAATGGAAACCTTGATTTTGCCGCGCTTAGTTGCTGAGCGCGCCGTGAAGCGATACGACGCCGTACCGCTCACCGAAAAAGTCACCAAAGCCGCACGTATTTACGGTCTAGTCGCTAAATCGCTGATTGCAGGGAATTAATATGAGCAAGTCTTACTACGAATTTTTTTGCCCCGTTAAAGTTATCGCGGGCAATGCTGCGTTAGAGCACATCCCGTTTGAGCTCGATATTCTCGGCGCTAAACACCCGATGATCATCACCGACAAGGGTGTGCGTGCGGTTGGCCTACTCAAGCATATCGAAGGTGCATTTACTTCAGCCGATATCAATGTCAGCACGATTTTTGATGATGTGCCGCCCGACAGCTCGATTGAAACCGTGCATGCCGCCGCCAAGGTTTATAACGACAACGGTTGCGATGCCATCATCGCTGTTGGCGGTGGCTCGGTTATCGATACTTGCAAAGCGGTCAATATTTTAGTCTCCGAAGGCGGCGATGATCTTCGCACCTACTCCGGTGCGCATGTGTTGAAGCGTCCATTGAAACCATTATTTGTGGTGCCAACAACTTCTGGTACGGGCTCTGAAACCACGGCCATCGCGGTGATTTCAGACAACCAAGCCGGCGTGAAAATGCCCTTTGTGTCTTATTTTTTGATGCCTAATGCCGCCGTGCTCGACCCGCGCATGACACTTACCTTGCCGCCGCACATCACCGCGATGACCGGCATGGACGCGATGACACACGCTATTGAAGCCTACACTTGCATGGCGCATAACCCAATCAGCGATGCCTACGCCACCAGTGCCATTGCTAAAATCAGCGCTAATCTTTTGAAAGTACTAGATACACCCAGCGACTCCGATGGCCGCCTAGAGCTCGCGCAAGCGTCAACGATGGCGGGCGTGGCATTTTCCAATGCCATGGTCGGCTTGGTGCATGCGCTTGGCCATTCGCTCGGCGCGGTCTGCCACTTGCCGCATGGCCTGTGCATGAACTTATTCCTGCCCTATGTGCTGGAGTTCAACAAAGACAAAAATGGTGATCGCATAGCCGACCTACTGCTACCGATTGCTGGCGCTGAAGTCTATGCCAGCACACCAGCAGCCCAACGTGCCGACCGTGCTATCGAAGAGATTCGTCGCATGCGTGATGAAATTCATGCGCGCTGCAAGCTGCCACGTACCTTGCAGGAAACCGGCAAAGTTACGCGCGATCAATTTGATCACATCGCCGACCTAACGCTAGATGACGGCTCGATTGTGATTAATCCGAAAGAAGTTGATCGCAAACAAGTGCTGGCACTTTTGGAGAAGGCCTGGGGGTAATAGCCTCGCAGCAATAAAAAAGCCCAGCTCTGAACTGGGCTTTTTTTCATCTTAAAAACTAGCTTGGCCAATGCTTTAACCAAGGCTCACAGGCCGCAGCGACTGCTAAAAAATCGCCATTCAGTAATGTCTCACGGCAGTTATATAAAAAGCGCCGACCGTGCGCATCCACTAACTCACCTCCTGCCTGCTCGAGTACAACTTGAGCAGCGGCAGTATCCCACTCGCTAGTCGGCCCAAAGCGCGGATAGGCATGAGCGCGCCCCTCAGCCACAGCACAAATCTTAAATGCAGAACCGGCAGGAATAGAATCCACTCGCCATCCAGCCGCCCGTAAAGATTGCTCAAATTGGGCTAGGCGTTCGAGGCCATGACGACGACTGACGGTTAAATTGAGCGCATCGCTTGAGGTCGACCAATCTGGTGCGCTTGTTTGAATTGGCACCCAAGTAGCAGCGGCGGTTTCGACACGAAAGCTACCCACGCCATCTGCCGCCACATAGCAAACGCCCGTAGCCGGCCCATAGACCACGCCCAACACAGCTTCATGATCAACAACCAAGGCAATATTGACGCTGAACTCACCATTACGCGCGATGAACTCTTTAGTGCCATCGAGTGGATCGACCAGCCAATATGCCAGCCAATCGCGACGCCCTTGCAAGTCCTCCGACGATGACTCTTCAGATAGCACCGGCAAGCCCGCCAACACTGGATCGGCCAGTCTGCGCAAGCCAGCCACGATGTACTCTTGTGCGGCAATATCGGCAGCGGTGATCGGCGAGGCGTCACGCTTTTCTGCCACGTCCCAGCGCGTCGAATCATTATAAATAGCCATAATGTCGCGCCCAGCCTCTTCGGCAACGGCCATCACCGCAGCCAAGGCATCTCGCGTTACACTATTGCGAACGCGCGCTTGAGCACTTTGCTGAAGACTATCTCGAACATCGGCTGACATGATTTGGCCTCATATTTGATGAGCTGCTGCGCACTATCGCGCATAAGCCACAGGATACGCGAATGACTGCTTTGCTCGACACTGCCAACACCATCATCGATTGGCAAACCATCGACACGGTAATTTTAGACATGGATGGCACCGTGCTCGATCTGCATTTTGACAATGTGTTTTGGATGCAGCATTTGCCGGCCTTATTTGCCGATCACAATGGCTTGCCGCGCGAGCAAGGCTTAGGTGAGCTGCTCATGCGCTTTCAACATCACCAAGGCCAGCTGAACTGGTATTGCACCGATTTTTGGAGCGAGCAAGTTGGCTTTGATATTGTGCCGCACAAGAATGACCTCAAGCATTTAATCCGCGAACGCGCCGACGCCTTTGCGTTTTTAGCCGCTGTTAAAAAAAGCGGACGCCGCTTAATTCTCGCCACCAACGCGCATCGTTCAAGCTTAGAGCTGAAGCTCTCAGTGAAAACTTTTGCGCATTATTTTGATGCCATGGTGAGCTCGCATGACTATGGTCATCCAAAAGAAGATCAAGCATTTTGGCAGCAGCTGTGTGAGCAGCAAAACATCAACCCCGCGCACAGTATTTTTGTTGATGACAGCGAGGCAGTACTCGATAGTGCCGCCCAATTTGGTATTCGCGACTGTATTTGTGTAAGCACGCCCGATAGCGAAAAACCCGCGCGCAAACGCCTGCGCTATCCAGCGATTGATCAGTTTGCCGAGCTCGGGGTTATTCCGGCATTAAGCGATTTTGCTGCGCTTAACACGACCTCGGAGTCTGCAAAAAAATGAAGCTTGGCAGTAAAAGCGCTAGCGACAACGACACCCGCACGCGTATGGATAAATGGCTCTGGGCCGCACGTTTTTTTAAGACGCGCTCGCTAGCAAAGGACGCTATCGACAGCGGCCATGTGCATTGCGATGGCCAGCGCGTGAAGGTGAGTCGTGAAGTATTTGTTGGCATGGCACTGACTATTCGCCAGGGCCATGATGAAAAAGCCATTGTCGTCGATGCACTCTCCAGCGTGCGAGGGCCGGCGGCTGTGGCGCAGCTGCTCTATCACGAAACCGAGGAAAGCATCGCTAAGCGTGCCACGCTCAGCGAACAGCGCAAAGCACAAAACTTAGCGCACCCCGACCACAAACCAAATAAAAAAGAGCGCCGACAGATACACAAATTTCAGCGCGGATTTAGTGACTGAGTGTAGTGGCATGCAAGCGTATTCATTTAGCTGCAAGGCGGTTAGCTGAGAAGCGCTTTGCAGCTAAACCGATAGCGCAGCTAAAAATTACAACACCCGCGTTTGCCATGTCGCGACATCGGCCAACTGCAGCGTTAAGGCATCGCCCGAATGCAAGGCCGCCACTCCAGCGGGCGTGCCCGTCATCACCACATCGCCCGGCAGCAACGTGATATAGCGCGTAATAAACTGCAGCAAAGCAATCATATCGGTAATCATATCGGCGCTATGGCCGTTTTGGCGGCGCTCACCATTGATGCTCAAGCTAAATTCAACGGCGGCTAAATCTGGAAACTCCGCCACGGGTAAAAAGCGGCTGAGTGGCGCTGAACCATCAAATGCTTTCGCCAACTCCCAGGGCTGGCCTTTCGCTTTAAGCTCATTTTGTTTTTCACGCAGTGTCAGGTCTAGCCCCAAGCCAATGCCTGCAATGGCCGTGCGCGCTTGCTCAGCGCTAATGGCATAGTCTGCATGCCTGCCCTGAGCAGCACCGTCGCTCATGCTCACGGCCGAGAGACGCTGGCCAATCAGCAGCGTAATCTCTGTCTCGTAATGGCACTCGCCCTGCCCTATCGGAATGGAAAATACCGGTGCCAGTGCCACTGCCGACGTGCTTGGCTTTAGAAAAATGATGGGCGCATCGGGCACTTCATTGCCGAGTTCGCGCGCATGGGCCGCGTAATTTCGGCCCACACAGACTAGCTTGCCAACGGGCATGTTCGTTGCCGCTCCACCATGCCATTGATGCTGATAACCCATGCTACTTAACTCCGACTTTAAAAGCGTAACCCGATTTAACTAGCCTCAAGCTAAATCAAAAATCTTGCCCGGATTCATCACGCCGTTCGGATCAAACACCTGCTTAATCGCACGCAAATACTCAATTTCCACTGGCGAACGCGTATAGGTCAAATACGCTTTCTTGGTCATGCCAACGCCGTGCTCTGCCGACACCGAACCGTTGTATTTCTGCACCGTTTCAAACACCTGCACATTGACCTCTTTGCACTTGGCAAAGAAGTCAGCTTTGTCCATGGCATCTGGCTTGAGAATGTTCAAGTGCAAGTTGCCATCACCAATATGGCCAAACCAGACCACGCGGAAATCTGGATATTGGCTAGCAACAATGGCGTCGATGTCCGCGATAAACGCTGGCACGCGCGCGATCATTACCGAGATATCGTTTTTATACGGCGTGTAGGGCGCGATGGTTTCAGAAATATCTTCACGCAGGCGCCAGAGGTATTTCGCCTGCGTTTCTGACTGGCCTAGCACGCCATCAACCACCCAGCCCTGCTCTACACAATGCTCAAAAATCGCCATGGCTTCATCGCTCATGGCTTCCGACAAGGCCTCAAATTCGAGCAGCGCGTAAAACGGCGTCGCCGACTCGAATGGCCGCGAAATGCCCGAATGCGCCGTGACCAATTGCACCGACAGTTCCGAGAAAAACTCAAACGCGGTCAGGTCTAGCCGAGCTTGAAACTCACGCAGCACATGCATCACCGAAGGAAAATCGGGCGTGCCTAAGACCATCACCTGTAAATTACGCGGCGCACGATCGAGCTTCATTGTCGCCTCAATCACCAAACCCAAGGTGCCCTCAGCGCCAATAAATAAATGCCGCAAGTCATAGCCGGTGGCATTTTTGATCATGTCTTTATTGAGTTCGAGAATGTCGCCCTTGCCGGTCACTACCTTCAAGCCCAACACCCAATTGCGCGTCATGCCGTACTTAATAACCTTGATTCCGCCGGCATTGGTGCTGATATTGCCACCCAGTTGCGACGAGCCTGCCGAGGCGAAATCGACCGGATAATACAGCCCCTTTTCTTCAGCAAAATTTTGCAGCTGCTCTGTCACTACACCAGTTTGAATGCGCACCGCGCGATCTTCTGCAATGAATTCGGTGATTTTATTGAGGTAGTCAAAACTCACCACGACTTCGCCATTGGCGGCGACTGCGCCTGCCGACAACCCGGTGCGACCGCCCGATGGCACGATGGCAAAGCCGGCGTCATTGGCCAAGCGAACCACCGCCTGCACTTGCTCGATGCTTGATGGAAAGACAATGGCCGACGGCGCTGGCGTATACATCTTGGTCCAGTCCACACCCCACGTTGCCAAACTTTGCTCATCGACGCGCACGCGAGACTCGCCCACAATATTTATCAATGCTTGAAGTGTTGCAGCGGCCAATGCCATGTTAGCGTCCTATCACAGATTTCAATTCGACCATTCTACCCAATGCGGAGGCTGTGCTACTATGCCGCCCTCAAAATTACCGTCCGCGAGTGCGCATCATGAGCCAGCTGTCCCTCGATAAAGCCAAAATCCGTTTTCTATTGCTCGAAGGTGTTCATAAAAACGCACTCGATGTTTTAGCCAACAATGGCTACACCAATATCGAATACATTCGCGGCGCACTCGACGAAGATGTGCTAATTGAGAAAATTAAAGACGCACACTTTATTGGCATTCGCTCGCGCACACAGCTCACAGAAAAAGTCATTGCGGCGGCCGACAAGCTTGTGGCTATTGGTTGCTTCTGCATCGGCACCAACCAAGTTGATCTGCAAGCAGCATTAAAGCGCGGCATCCCCGTGTTTAATGCGCCCTACTCCAACACGCGTTCTGTCGCCGAACTGGTCTTGGGCCAGCTAATTTTATTGCTTCGCGGCATCCCTGAAAAAAATGCCATGGTTCATGCCGGTGGCTGGTCGAAGTCGGCTGAAGGCTCGTATGAAGCCCGCGGTAAAACACTGGGCATCGTGGGCTACGGCTCCATTGGTTCGCAACTGTCTGTGCTAGCTGAATCACTGGGCATGCACGTTATTTATTACGACACATTAACCAAACTGCCATTGGGCAATGCGCGCCAAGTGCTCAGCATGGAAGAACTGCTCAGCACTTCCGATGTGGTGTCATTGCACGTGCCCGACGTACCATCCACTCGCAATATGATGCGCGCCGAGCACTTTGCCCAAATGAAACCAGGCAGCATCTTCATCAACGCCGCTCGTGGTACCTGCGTCGATATTGACGCTCTGGCGGCAGCCATCACGAGCAAGCACTTAAATGGCGCAGCCATCGATGTGTTCCCGAAAGAACCTAAGTCCAACGACGAAGAGTTTGTATCGCCACTACGCGGCCTATTCAATGTGATTTTGACACCACATATTGGCGGCTCCACGCTGGAGGCACAGGCCAATATCGGCTTAGAAGTTGCCGAGAAATTCACGCGCTATTCCGACACCGGAGCCACGACCACCTCGGTGAATTTCCCTGAAGTGTCGCTGCCAGTGACACCCGGCAAGCACCGCCTACTGCACATTCACGAATACGTTCCTGTCGTGCTATCGGCCATTAACTTGGTGTTTGCTGAAAACGGCATCAATATTAGCGGTCAATCGCTGATGACCAACGACACCATCGGCTATTTAGTCATGGAAGTGGATGCGGCTTATTCAGATGTCGCTCTAGAAAAACTGCAACAGATTAACGGCACTATCCGTACTCGCGTACTGTACTAAACCTATGTCTATGATCTCGGCCGCCATCGCAGCTCCCGCTCGTGGCGGCCGAGTCGTTTATAACGTCGACAAAGCAGGCTGCATCCGCATGGGTGCTGCACCTGAACACATCACCATCTTTATTGCCGCGCTAGATCCTCTGCCCGCCAATACGCTACGTCAGCGACAACGGGATCAAGTGCTGGCATGGCTCACAGAACACGATGGCAGCAACCTCACACTGCTCGAGCTACACACAACCGATCTGGGTAAGCCATATTGGCCCGAAAGCCACTGGCAACTGAACTGGTCGCATAGCCAATTTATGGTAGCGTTGGCGATTGCTCCGCGTGAGCTTTTTCAACAACAACCCGCCACAACCACAAACTCAAAACCGTCAACTCTCGCTGGCACACTTGGCATAGACCTAGAAATTCTCGGTCGCTCACGATCACGCGAAGCCTTAATCAATCGTTACTACCATCCAAATGAACATAGCCACGCAGACACCGTTTTTGGCTTTTTAACTATTTGGACACGTAAAGAAGCCGTCGTTAAAGCCCAAGGCATGGGCTTGCGCATCGACCTAAAAAGTCTCAACACGGCCACCGCAGTCATCGAGCACACTGAACTCGGCAGATGGCATAGCCTCACGGTTTCATTAAGCGAGACCAATGCAGCACCAAGCAAAATTGGCGTCCTTAGCCTGAGCTGGCCAGCGCTGTAACACCTCGCAAACAATTCGCCCACTGCCCTCAAACGCTTTATGCCAGATCATCTGTGCATTACCATCACGGCATTACATTTAGGAACTTAAAACATGGCTCTCTCAGTCGACCGCCTGCGCACATCGGTGCAATACCTGCTACCGCAACACGGTCTCTCGCGCCTCGTTGGCAAAATTGCCGCCAGCACCACGCCCTGGATAAAAGACACTTTCATCCAGCGCTTTGCCGAACGCTATAACGTCGACATGAGTGAGGCACTTGAGCCAGACTTGTCGCAATACGCCTGCTTCAACGATTTTTTCACGCGCGCTTTAAAGCCTGGCGCAAGACCGCTGTGCACTATGAGCGACAGCATTCTCTGCCCAGCCGATGGCGCGATTTCGCAGCTCGGCCCCATCACCAACGATCGTGTATTTCAAGCCAAAGGCCACGACTACAGCCTTAGTGACTTACTTGCCGATAACACAAGTGCGCAAGCGTATATTGGCGGTCAGTTCGCCACTGTGTACTTATCGCCACGCGATTACCACCGAGTTCACATGCCGCTCACTGGCAAGCTCACACGCAGCGTCTACGTCCCCGGCGATCTATTTTCGGTCAATACCCTCACCGCGCAAACCGTGCCCAACCTCTTTGCTCGCAATGAACGTCTAATCGCTCATTTCGACACTGAAGTCGGCCCCATGGTCGTTATTCTAGTTGGAGCGATGATTGTCGCCAGCATAGAAACCGTTTGGGGCGGCATTGAAGCCATAGGCTCCGAAGTTCGCACACGCGATTTTGCACCACACGAGCAAATCACCCTAAACAGCGGCGACGAACTCGGTCGCTTTCGACTCGGCTCCACTGCCATTATTCTTTTCGGGCCTGGTGTAATGAGCTGGGAAAAAGAATTTGTAACTGCCAGCCCAACACGCATGGGCCAGCGTTTAGGCTATCTTTTGAGCAAAAAGTAATGACTTTATGTATATGACCGAGCAGTCCTATACGGTTGTTTACAAAAGCTCTACAAATCCCAGTGCAATTGGCGTTTACAATGCCCACCGTAACCAAACTACCCTTATGTGCTGCCAAACCTCGGTTTTGCAGCGCCACGATTTGCCGAGGTTTATATGAATGTTTCTAAATTAACTCGCTTAGCCGCTGGTTGTACGCTAGCGCTTGGTCTTGCTGCTTGCGGCGCCGATGGTAATAGCAATACCACTACCGGTGGCAATAACGGCGGTAATGGCACCGGCCCTCGTTTAATTCTTGATGACACCCAAGCAAACTTAAGCAATACGCTTATAGGTTTAGGCGGCTTGATTGGTACCGACAACCCAGTTGGCGCTCTTGTTACCTGCTTAGATCCAACAGTAAATGACTTGGTAGACGGCCCAGATGCCCTGCTTACCTATTTACTCGGCAGCCTAAACACCGCTCTAGGCACTCAAGACCCTGCAGCTTTACAAGCGGCTCTCTTGGCCAGCGGCGACAGCCTAGCCACAGCGCTGCTATCACTAACCGTTAACCTACCAAACGCTCTGATGGCTTTGGCTGATCCTAGCAAGGTGGAAAATTGCGGATCACAAAGTGGTGCAGGCGGTGGTGCAGCTGGTGGCTCACCTCTAGACGCTCTGATTGGCCTATTTGGTGGCGGCAACAATCCATTCGCTGGCACACCACTAGAAGCACTCGGTACATTCGGCGGTGGAGATGGTCCAACTGGCACACCACTCGATGCCATCTTAGGCCCACTATTAGCTATCCAAAACGGTGAGGCAGATGGTGAGTTGGTAGACTTGCTCGGTCAAGGCGTTGCTCAGCTTGGCACTGCCCTGAATGACAACCTGCCTGACCAGGTAGTTACTGCACCTATCGTTGGTGGTGTACTAGTTCTGCTGTCCGACACACTGACTGACCTCGGTGGTGTCCTGGATCAAATCGAACAACCAAGCACTGCTGCTGAACTGCAAGGCCTATTGAACAACTTGCTCAGCAACTTGACTGGCACTCTAATTGGCCTGGACCCTACAGGCCAGCTAGCAGGTACTGTTGGCCCGCAAATTCAAGGCGGTATCGATCAACTAACCGATTCACTTGGAGCCATTCTGAACCCTCTTGCTGGTGAAGGTGGTTTGCTGCCAACACTACTGAACCCATTGAGCGCGTTAACTTGCCCACTAAAGCTAACAGGTGACTGTGGCGCAGCTGGTGGCGCAGGCGGCGACAATCCTTTAGCCGGCATCCCGCTGTTAGGTGACTTACTTGGCGGTGGCTTACCAACAGGTGGCACTGGTGGTACTGGCCCACTGTCTGGCGCGCTAGCCGGCACACCACTTGCTCCTATTGGTGGCTTGCTGGGTCTGCTAGGCCTGTAAGTAGTGGCTCAGCAATGGACTGCTGAATAAGCACGATAAACACCCCGCCATGTGCGGGGTGTTTTGTTTTCAAAGTCAAAGTTCCGCTAAGCTAAGGCATTGCGTTTACTAATTGGCAACTGCTCATGCGCATCACCCTAAAACAGCTCGATGTCTTTGCCGCCGTGGCCCGCGAAGGCAGCGTTACACGCGCTTCAGAATGGCTCAATCTCACGCAAAGTGCGACCAGCATGGCGCTCTCAGATCTAGAATCTCAGCTTGGTGAGAAAGTCTTTGATCGAGTCGGCAGACGTTTACAAATTAATGACCTTGGTCATCGCTTACTGCCACTCGCACTAGAGTCTGTCGCTCGCGTACGTGAAATCGAAGATATATGCCGTGGTGACTTGCCAGGTAGTGGCCGCTTACGCATTGGCGCCAGCTTAAGTGTAGGCAACTATCTGATGCCTCAGCGCATCGGCGACTATCTGCAATTACATCCTGAAGCGGAGATCAGCTTAGACGTTGGCAATACACGTCATGTTGTCGAGTCTGTGCGGCAATTCACTTGCGATATCGGCTTTATCGAAGGCTTTTGTCATGACCCCGATATCGATGTACTGCCATGGATAGACGACGAGTTGGTGATATTTGCCAGCCCACAGCATCCGCTAGCCGCGAAAGAGTCGCTTACACTCGAAGACTTAAATGAGGCGCAATGGATTTTGCGCGAAGCCGGTTCAGGTACGCGAGAAGTGTTCGATAATGCTATCGCAGGAAAACTAGTTGGCATGCACATACGCCTAGAGCTTAGTCACACAGAAGCCATTAGGCGGGCCGTAGAGGCGAATATTGGGCTGGGCTGTGCCTCACGTATGACACTACAAGATGCGCACGATGCTAAGCGTGTGGTGATCTTAAACACGCCATTCCTAGACTTACGACGCTCGTTGTTTGTATTGCGCCATAAAAATAAATACACCACACGCGGACTAAGGCGATTCTTAGCGGCGTGTGGTGTCAATTTGCCAGACTAACTTGTGTCAGCAGCCAGCCACTCAGCATAGCTGCCTCAAGCTTTAGCCCAGACCAGGGAATGAAAGGCCGCCGCCATCACCTTCCGGGCAGTGAAAGCTTACATTAGGGATGACTACGGGTAGGGCCGCCAACACATTAATTAGTTGCTCACCTAATACTGGGATTAAGCACAATCCCGTGCTTAGACCATTAACTACAGGCGCTAAAATGCCACTCAGCAGCCCCGTTAGGGGTGATGCAGCCGCATCTGCGCCAGGCAGGCCAGGAAGGCTTGGAGCACTGTCATCTCCAGGCAAACCAGGGGTGCTTGGGAGGCCACCATCGCCAGCACCGGGGATACCAGGAATGCTCGGGAACTCAAAGCCACCACCAGTGCCTTCAGCGCAGCTTAAGTCATCAAAACCAGGAACTGGAATAGGCGCTAATACAAGTGCCAAAACATTGTTCACTAAAATTGATCCTAACACTGGAATATTGCACAGTATCGTAGGACTTAGAAGGTCAGCAGGATTAAAGCCGCCATTATCTCCCGAGCCATTATCGCCGTCGCCATCCCCACTGCCGTTATCTGGAGGTGTGGTTTCTCCACCTGGGTTAGTAGCTAACTTATTCAGATAATCATTTTGCTCTAAACCAATAGCTTCAGGGGTTGCAGCAGCCTGAACTCTTGCGTTTGACTCTGCTAAGCGGGTTACCTGCGCATCGGACGGCTCAACGTTACTGCCAGCAAACAATAATTTGCGCAGCTGAGTTTCACTTGTGAGGTCAGGATCTTCATCTTCTTGAATTGCCAATGCAAAAAAAGCGATAAACTTCTTAGTCTGACTTGCAGGCGACTTATCACTGTCTAATGCCATACTTGTTAGTACGGTATTGGCTACTTGAACGCCTACGCGATGAACACTCAATGCCAAATCTCGGTCAGCATCGACAAGAGCCATGTCATTCGCACGAGCAATCGGGTCAAATCGGAACAAGTCGAAATTACCGATTAAGCCAAATCCTTCTTTTATAAGCGCGGCTAACTCGCTGCCTTTAACTTGGCCACTAGTGCTTTGACTCTTATCGGCCTCTTGCTTAAGCAATGCCGCCATCGTTGTCAGTGGCGTAATTTGACGGATACTATTCGAACCATAGTCCAAAGCGCCGAGCGTCGATAAAATAAGCTCATTGGGCCTCATGATGTCTTTATTTGTGCCACCTACCGCAACTAAATTACCTGATGCTGTTGGCAGCAATGAATAAGCGCCAAGCTGGCTGGTTTTAGCAAAAACTTCATTTGCATCACATGCGTTGTTGGCATTGGCATCAATACATACCGTGGCATCACTAACGTAGCCGTCAATAACGCTGCCGCTGTAGGCGCTAGTAGTTTCTTCTTGAGGCTGATCGCCGAAGCTACCACTAGAGCTTCCGCCGCAGGCCGATAATAATAGGCACGCTGCGGCAATCGCAGTTAGCGCTGTTTTGCAATTAAGTAGTGGGTTTGTCATGTTAACTATCCTTATTTTTATGCTGCTTGTTATATCCATTAACAAGCACTAACGCAATATTACGCAAAGCAACCATTAGCCAATGGTTTAGATTAAATCTAGGTCTCTATCGCGCACACCAAGCAAGTACAAAATGCCATCGAGGCCAAGTGTAGAGATAGCTTGTTTGGCATTTGCACGCACCAATGGTTTAGCGCGAAAGGCAATGCCTAAACCCGCAATACTAAGCATAGGCAAATCATTAGCACCATCACCCACAGCGATGACTTGCTCCAAATTCACGCCTTCTTTTTCGGCAATCATTCTTAGTAATTCGGCTTTGCGAGCGCCATCAACTACTTGCCCGGTAACGCGACCAGTGACTTTGCCATCCTGAACCTCAAGCTGGTTGGCAAAAACATAATCGATGCCTAGTTTGCGTTGCAGATACTCACCAAAATAATTAAAGCCGCCGGAGAGAATGGCAGTTTTATAACCCAAAGCTTTCAGTGTGTGCATGAGATGCTCAGCACCCTCAGTGAGCTTAAGTGACTGCGCAATCGACTCCAGCACGCTTGCATCAAGACCTTTCAGTAATGCCACGCGCGCCTCAAAACTTTGCGTAAAATCGAGCTCACCAAGCATGGCACGTTCGGTAATGGCGGCAACTTGCTCACCAACACCAGCGGCTATCGCCAACTCATCAATAACCTCATGCTCGATAAGTGTTGAGTCCATATCGAAGCATACTAGGCGGCGATTGCGGCGGAAGGCATTGTCTCGCTGAAAGGCGATGTCAATGCCGTGCTCACCAGCCAGACGTAGCAATTCAGCGCGTAACGCATCGGACGATTTTGGCTGGCCACGCACCGAAAACTCGACACAGGCCTTTGCTTGCATCTCACCACTCTCGCCTTCCAAAGCCACACGCCCCGATAAACGCTGCAGGCCATCAATGTTTAAGCCCTGCTCGGCAATTAATTTAGTCATCGCGGCTAAGTGTTCAGCGGTAATTTTGCGCGCCAATACCGTGAAGATATAACGCGCCTTACCGTGCCCGGAAACCCACTGGTGATAACTATCCGCGCTGATCGGCGTGAAGCGGGCTTGCAAGCCAAGCGAGTGCGCCTTAAATAGTACTGCACGCATCAGAATAGCAGAGTCTTGCTCACCGCCGGTTTCAATCACGAGACCCAGCGTAAGCTGGTCGTGGATTACCGCCTGACTGACATCAAGCACACTGACCTTGTGTGCGGCTAGGGCTTCGGTTAGTGCAGCACTAATACCCGGGCGATCTGGCCCTGCGATGGAAATTAAGAGAATTTCACGCATCGGTTTACTCCACTCGCAAGCCATCAACTTTTTGAAATCCACGCGGCAACTTTTGACCACGTCGGCCACGCTCACCAACATAGTGTGCAAGGTCTTTATCGTTGAGTGTCACGTGGCGAGCCCCTGCAATCACCGTGAGCTTTTGCCCTTCCGCAATGGGAATGGCCTGCACAATGCGCTCGCCTTCGCTGGCACTCAAGTTCATTAGCTTATTGCCCTTACCTTTCGCCAAGCGCGGCAAATCGGCAATGGGGAACACCAATAAACGACCACCGCTGCTGAGCACAGCAAGCTGGTCTTGCTCACTGCCCTTGAGCAGGACTGGCGCAACCACTTCAGAATCAGCAGGCAAAGTAAGTAGTGCCTTGCCATTGCGGTTGCCAGCTTCCATGTCGGCGAGCGTAGCAACAAAGCCATAGCCGCCACTGCTGCTCAGCAACACGCGTTGCGAAGTATCGCCCATGATGACCGAGACAAATTGCGCGCCTGCCGGCGGGTTAAGCTTGGTGGTCAATGGTTCACCTTGGCCGCGCGCGCTGGGCAAGGTGTTGGCCAGCAGCGAATAGCTGCGACCTGTGCTATCCATAAAAATAGCTTGCTGGTTGGATTTACCCGCCGCTTGCACCAAGTAAGCATCGCCAGCTTTGTAACTTAAGCCGCTGCCATCAACATCGTGGCCTTTGGCGGCTCGTACCCAGCCTTTCTCAGAAAGCACCACGGTGACGGGCTCGGCTGGTGTTAAATCGGTCTCTTTTAAAGCCTCGGCTTCGCGGCGCTCGACTAAGGGTGAGCGCCTGTCGTCGCCATATTTGGCGGCATCAGCCTCAATTTCTTTCACCAACAATTTTTTCAGCAGCGCGTGCGAGCCTAAGGTTTTT
>CAXIBK010000012.1:0-23413 GCA_964022225.1 uncultured Paraperlucidibaca sp. | reverse complement strand
TACCCATTACAAAGATTTAGAAGCAGGTAAGTGGGTGAAAATCATGGGCTGGGAAAATGCTGATGCTGCCCGTGCTGAGATCATGAAGTCGCTGGCTGCTGCTAACTAAGCTTCGAGTGCGCGGCTAAGTTTTAGTGCTTGGCCGGCAAAAAGCCCGTCACATGGTAGTTAGCCAGTGACGGGCTTTTTTGTGAACGATGAGTCACAAATTATTCGCCTGCATAGTAAGATTGTCAGACAATATGTATGCTCGTTTTCTAATCTCCTCCCTATGATGGCTACCAAGGAGATCGGCCGGCGCAAGCAGGGCATAGATCTCCACTACCAACCATCGTGTGAATTAGGAGATTTATCATGGGCGAACTCAAAAATATCGTTACCGAACAGCAAGACGTTTTAGTGCGTGTTAAAGATGCTGGTCGTCAAGTCGCAATGGCCGGCTTGGGCTTAATCGAAGTGCTGAAAAGCGAAGGCGAAAAACTGCAAGCCATCGATTTTAATGCCAAGACTGAAGAGCTGAAAGCAAAAGCGCTAGAAGTTAAAGAAAAGCTAGCTGCTATCGACGTTAAAGCTGAAGCTGACAAACTGCAATCGGTTGATGTGAAAGCAAAAACTGAAGAACTGAAAGCTAAAGCACTAGAATTGAAAGGTAAATTGGCTGCTGTTGATGCCAAAGCTGAACTCGACAAACTGCTAGCCGACGTGCAAAAGCTGTTCAATGAGTTAGTTGCGAAAGGTGAAAAGCGCGCTGCGTAATCCCGCGTGTTCTGAATGGTAAGACCCTTTTTGGGGCGACGTAAGTCGCCCCTTTTTTTATCTGAAATTAAGCCATTGCCTCATCTAAGCCGTTGAGATGACTGTTGGCGTTTGCGCGCTCTTCATTGCTCAGTGCCTGCCAGTGCTGCAAAAGCACCTGCCATGACTTGGCTGGATATTTCTGTGCCGGCTGCGTGAATTCGTGACCTTGAATATGCGTTGTAAATGTCTCGTTGGTCGCAGAGCTTACGGCATTAGCGCGAGCCCAAGGCAGGTAAGTGTGCAATAGCAGGTGGTCTAGAAGCGGGACCAGAGTTGGCGCCAGCTTAGGCCATGGCGTGACATCGCCAACATGGCCATCAGCGCCAGCCATTACAGAGTCAACCCAGCGATGAATGTTTTTCAGCTTAGCCAAGCGTGCGCGCGGCGTTGGGTCTGAGAGCAGTTCGTAAAAAATGCAGGCAAGGCCGAAGTCGGCAAAAGAGATAGCCTCGCCAAAAATAAAGTGATGTTCGCCTAAATGTTGATCAAGCCGTAGCGCAGTTTCATCTAACTGAGCCTCAATGGCCTCAGCATTATCGCTCGTACAGCCTAAGGGCTCGCGGCGAGTCATCAAAAAGGCTCCAATTTTTTCAGCGTAAGTAGTTGGGTCTTGGTCTGGCCCAAGGCTGGCAATCGCAATACGACGCGATGCATCTATGCGATCTGCCTCATAGTTCCAGCGATAATGAAACATGGCCTTAATGAGCCACTCATCTGCGGCTTCTTCGAGCGCATAGGAGAGAAAATTTAGTGCTGGGTCAGTGAGTTGAGCGCTAGGGCTAGGATGTGCTCGCTCAAGAAAGTCCATGATCGGTGTAGAGTCTTGCAGGCTGTCGCCAGTGGGCGTAATTAGCAATGGAATGATCGGTAGCTTAGCTTTTTCACGAAAGGCTGGTTCATTGTCTTTGTTGCGAACCAGCCATTCAAAAGGCAGGTTTTTGTAGCGTAGTAGTGCCCGCACTTTTACTGAGTAGGGTGACACGTCAATGCCAAACAGTTGATACATACATCCGCCTATATTCAGACAATCGGTAGGCCTTAGGCTATGGGACTTTGCTTATCTATGGAATAGGCTATGTCTAGGCGACTCGTCAGATAGGCTAACAACGGTTAAATTAGGAAGATTATTATGAAAAAAATAATGCTGGCCTCAGTGGCTGCTCTTTCGCTTGGTGCTGCTGCGCAAGTCCAGGCCCAATCCTTTTGTATGTATGATCCAGTTGGTGCGCAAGGTGCCGCCTACGCGCTAGCAAAGGATTACGCTTTGGCGGCCAAGCAGTGGGGCGCTAAAATTGAGCTTAAGGCATATACTGACGAGCGCGTAGCCGCGGAAGACTTTAAGGCTGGCCAGTGCGACGGCGTTGGCATTACAGGCTTACGTGGGCGTCAATACAACGCGTATGTTGGCAGTATTGACTCCATCGGTGCCGTGCCTTCATACGATCATCTGCGCACTGTGTTGCAAGTTCTAGCCTCACCAGCCAGTGAAAAAAATATGGTGGTTGGTCAATATGAAGTGGTGGGTGTTTTCCCATTAGGCGCCGCCTACGTTTTCGTGCGTGATCGTGCGATTAACTCGATTGAAAAAGCCGCTGGTAAGAAAATTGCGGTTTTAGACTTCGATAAATCACAAGCGCGCATGGTGCAACAACTTGGCGCACAACCAGTTGCTTCCGACATCACCAACTTCACCACCAAATTTAACAATGGCCAGGTGGATATCGTGGTGGCGCCAGGTATCGCGTTTAAACCATTCGAAATGTACAAAGGTTTGGGCACAAAAGGTGCGATTTATCGTTTCCCATTGGTGCAGCTGACAGGTAACTTGATTATTCGCCCTGATCGCTTCCCTGCTGGCTTTGGTGCGAAGTCACGTAAATATATTTTGACGCAGCTTGATACTGCTCAGCGCACTATTAAGCAAGCCGAGGATGGTATTGATAAAAAATATTGGCTAGATCTAACGCCAGAAGACAAAGCGAAATACACATTGATGATGACTGAAGCACGTGTGCAGATGACCAAAGAAGGCTTCTATGACAAGAAGATGATGAACCTGTTGAAGAAGGTTCGTTGTAAGTTTGATGCAGCTGCTGCTGAGTGTGCCAACAACGTTGAGTAAGTTGTTTAGCATGGTTAGTTGAAATAAAAAGCCCACATCGTGGGCTTTTTGTTGCGTGGTTATAGTGCCTATTGTTGGTCTTGCTCTCGCTTGAGTTTGCGCCATTGCCAAGGCGGCATGCGCTCAGACTCAGGCAATGCCCAGAGGCCACGGTGATTGGCTCGGGCATCAGCCTCGATTTTCATTAGCTCAGGGCGCTTCAAATATTGGCGATACACCCAAGCATGGCCTTGACGCACTAGCTCGGTATTCACATCTAAACCATCGACATAGACCGTGGCCACTACGCGGCCGTAGCGATCAATGTCGAGTACTTTCAAGCTAATATCGCGGCCATAAAGCATCGAAGATAAAGCCTTTTTAGCGTTATTGCCCCATGGTTGACCACGTTCGGGCGTGTCGATTTCAGCTAGGCGTATGCGCTGCTTTTGCCTATCGGCTGTGAGAATAGTCAACGTATCACCATCGGCCACCTTAATGACGCGGCCGGCGGGCTGAGTTGCTGTTTCAGTGCTATACGTAGACTTGGCTTCGCCACATGCTGGCAGTGTTAGCAATAGCGGAATCAATAGGGCGAGCCAGCGAGCGTACATAAACAGTAATCCCAGAAAGCAAAAAACCAGCACTAGGGCTGGTTTTGAGCGTGCCATGACGGCGATATGGTGGCTACAGCTGGACTTGAACCAGCGACCCCAGCATTATGAATGCTGTGCTCTAACCAGCTGAGCTATGTAGCCAAATAGGCGGCGAATGTTAGGATTCAGCGTGCAGGCTGTCAAGCTGCTGCAGGCATCAAATTGCTAAAAATTATGCGTTTGATGATTTTTTCTGCGTTAGAGCGTTTACGGCGGCCTGCGTCGATAAATGCACTCGCGCCGCCGACAATGTTTTTAGAAGTGACGTAGTTGCTAAATGATCCATTACTGGGCCCTTTACCTCGGCTAAATGCAATGTAACGCCCGCATCCATTAGGCTATGAGAAATGCTTTCTACCATCTCAAGGCCACTGGCATCGATTTTTGCCACGCCCGATAAAACAAGCACAACATCCTGCAGCTCATTGGTGTTAGCAACTAAATCCATGATGTGGCTTTCGATCGCGGGCGCATTGGCAAAGTAGATATTTTCATCGATGCGGATGAGCAATAACGCAGGCCATGTGTGAACCTTATGGCGTTTAATATTACGGTAATGCTCAGTGCCTGGCACCTGTCCAACCACAGCGATGTGTGGGTTGCTGGTGCTCTGCAAATAGAGACCTATGGCCAGCGCCATGCCAATGAGCAGGCCGGGCTCGATGCCAAACGCCAGCACGCCGATGATAGTGCCGAGCTGAGCAATGCCATCGCGTCGATCATAACGCCACGTGCTAAATAAGCTTTTGAAGTCGATAAGCTGAGTGACGGCAACCACAACTATGGCGGCAAGCACGAGCTTCGGCAATGGTGCTAAGACATCAGTCAAGGCAAAGGCAGCGAGTGCGACCCAAGCAGCGGTGATAATGGCGGCGAGCTGAGTACGTGCACCGGCATCGAAGTTGACCATCGAGCGCGAAAAGCCACCAGCAACGGGCATACCGCCGCAGAGTGAAGCGCCGATATTAGTTGCGCCAAGTGCCAACAGCTCTTGATCTGGGTCAACACGCTCGCGCCGGCGTATCGCCAAAATACGTGCCACCGACAGGCTTTCAACATAGCCAATGATGGCGATAAGCAAGGCCGAGCCGATTAGTCCTGCCCAGCCATCTAGCCATAGAAAGCTGATAGATAGCGGTGGCAGGCCTTGCGGGATATCGCCAACGACGGCCACATAGTTTGCGCCATCAAATTGGGCGGAAATAGCTAAGGCCAGCACTACGATGACTAGCGGCATCATGCGCGTAGCTAGCGTGGCAAAGCTGGCTGAAAGGCCTAAGGCGTTAAGCCAGAGGCTAAGGCGATAGCGACCGACGAGCAAGAGGCCAATGGTGGCGCAGGCCGCGATAGCGACAATGGCATTAGTGCTGATTAAGCGAGGGACGATGTCGACCATAAAGCCGAAAAAAGAAGCGTGACGGTCGCCAGGGACGCCCGTGAGTGCAGGAATTTGCGTGCCAATAATAGTGATCGCTGCTGCCGTGCTAAAGCCGCTAAGCACTGGATGGCTTACGAAATATGACAGCCAGCCCAGGCGTAGCAGGCCAAAGAGCAGTAAAAAGCCGCCCGATAGCAAGGCTAGCCACAGCGCACCGGCGAGAGCGCGGCTGCTATCGCCATCAGCAAATTGCTGTAGCGCGCTCGCAACCATTACTGCAGCAACTGCGACTGGGCCAACAGCTAGCGTGCGGCTGCTGCCCATTAGTGCATAAATCAGCGGTGGTAACACGCTGGCGTAGAGCCCAACTTCTGGCGGCAGGCCGGCGAGTAGGGCGTAAGCAAGTGCTTGCGGTACCAGCAAAATCGCCGTAATGGTGCCGGCGAGGGCGTCATCACGGAGATCGGTGCGCCGATAGTGCTGCAGCCACTCTGGCAGTAGGCGCATAGCGTTCGCCTTAGAGTGCGTTGAGTGGCAATTTTAGATAGGCAACGCCGTTATTTTCAGCAGGCGGGAAATGACCCGCGCGAATATTGATCTGGATAGCGGGCAAAATCAGTGTGGGCATGTCCAGCGTGGCGTCGCGCTTGCTGCGCATTTCAACAAACTCGGCCTCGGTAGTGCCATCGTGAAGGTGGATGTTACCCGCGCGCTGTTCGGCGACGGTTGTTTTCCAACTCGCCTCGCGTGAAGTGGGCGGATAGTCGTGACACATGTAGAGGGTCGTGTCGCCGGGCATACTAAGAATGCGCTGAGCCGATTTATAGAGCGTGTGTGCATTGCCGCCAGGAAAGTCGCAGCGAGCTGAGCCAACATCTGGCATAAATAATGTGTCGCCAACAAAAACCATTTTGTTGTCAATGACATATGCCATATCAGCGGGCGTGTGGCCAGGCACATGGATGGCCTGTGCTGGAATATCGCCGATCATAAAGCTTTCGTCGGGATGAAATAAATGACCAAATTGTGAGCCATCTAAGGCAAAATCAGCCTCTAAGTTAAAAATCTTTTGAAACACGCCCTGCACTTGGCGAATGGATTCCCCGATGGCGATGGTGCCACCAAGATGCGTCTGTAAATACGGAGCTGCCGACAGGTGATCTGCATGAGCATGCGTTTCTAGCAACCATTGCACCGTTAATGTGTGCTCGTGGACAAAGGCGATAAGCTTATCGGCAGATTCAGTGTGCGTACGACCCGCCTTAGGATCATAATCAAGCACGGAATCAATGATGGCGCAGGCGCTTCCTGCTCCAGCATGAACGATATAGCTAACTGTGCTGGTTGCAGTGTCAAAAAATGAGGCGACTTGAGTGGGCATCTTGAGTTCCTTTAATTCTACAAATTTCGATATTATTGACGAACAATCTACTTGTCAATAAAGTGTTTGTTAAGTGTCTTCATGAGGTTGCTATGGAAACTCATCTATCACCGCAAGCATTCACAATGCTGCGCGACTCCGCCACCAAGGCCTGTAATTTACTCAAAGTCATGGCAAATGAAGATCGCCTTCTTTTGCTCTGCCAGCTAACGCAGGGTGAGCGTAATGTTGGTGAGCTGGAAACCTTATGCGGCATACGCCAACCCACGCTTTCGCAACAGCTTGCTGTTTTGCGAGAGGAAGGCTTAGTAAACGCCCGTCGAGAGGGTAAGTACATCTTTTATAGTTTAGCCAGCGCGGAAGTTATTTTAGTAATGAACACCATGTCGAGCTTGTACTGCGGTCGCGTGCTAGCTGACATGAAGCGGCATGGTACCCAATAAAGCGACCTAGCCAAGGGAGAAAAGGTGATGAGTAAGTGGACACAGCTGAACGCGGAAATGGCTGTCTCAGAGCAATTAGCCGCGCATGAGCTTAGTGAGATTTACACCGCTGGTTTTCGCAGTGTTATTTGTAACCGTCCAGATGCAGAAGGTGGCGATACCCAGCCTAGCCAACATGATATGGCGCAAGCAGCGCAATCGGTTGGCTTGAAATTCGCATACTTGCCTTTAGTTCCAGGCCAAATTGGTCTCGATGAAGCGCGCGCCTTTGCTCAGCTAATCAGCACTTTGCCTGGTCCTGTATTAGCGTATTGCCGCACAGGTAATCGCTCACAAACGGTGTATCAATTAGCGCAATCTCAAGGCTTATTGCCAAGCACTGAAGCTACGCCAACAGCCACAATAGATGCTGACTTTGATGTTGTTATTGTCGGCGGTGGTTCTGGCGGGATTGGTGTTGCTGCAAGCTTACTAAAGCGCGACGCCGCATTGCGTATCGCGATTATTGAGCCTAGCCAAACACATTACTATCAACCCGCATGGACATTGGTTGGTGGTGGCGCTTATGACAGTGCCGCTACTAAGCGCAGCATGGCGTCAGTTATGCCGAAAGGTGTGGAGTGGTTACAAGTCGCCGCGTCGCGCTTTATTCCAGACTGTAATCGAGTGGCGTTGGCAGATGGTCGTGAGGTTAGCTATCAGCAGTTGATTGTGTGCCCCGGTCTAGAGCTGCATTGGGCTGGCATTGAGGGTCTAGAGGAAACATTGGGTGTCAATGGTGTGACATCGAACTATCGTTTTGATTTAGCACCATACACTTGGAAGTTAGTGCAAGAGCTGAAGGGCGGCACCGCAATATTTAGCCAACCACCAATGCCTATTAAGTGTGCTGGTGCGCCGCAAAAAGCCATGTATTTATCCTGCGACTATTGGCTCAAGCAGGGGCATTTAAAAAACACCAAGGTTGAGTTTTGCAATGCCGGAGGAGTGCTCTTTGGTGTCGCCGCTTTTGTGCCGCCGCTGATGGAGTATGTTGAGCGTTACGGTATCGACCTGGTCAATAATCATAAATTAGTAAAAGTGGATGGCCCTGCTAAGACGGCTTGGTTTGATGTAACGGATGCTGACGGTGCGGTAACGCGTGTGGAGAAACGCTTCGATATGTTGCACGCGGTGCCGCCACAGCGCGCGCCCGATGTTGTGCGCAATAGCCCATTGGCCAATGCGGCCGGTTGGTGTGACGTGGATCAGCACACACTGCAAAGTCCGCGCTATGCCAATGTGTTTTCTCTCGGTGACGCATGCTCATCACCAAATACGAAAACATTGGCGGCGGTGCGTAAGCAAGTTGTTATTGTTGCCGAAAATCTGCTGGCTCTTCGGGCGGGTAAGCCGCTGGCGACGCTTTATGATGGTTATGGCGCCTGCCCATTGACCGTGGAGAAGGGCAAGGTGGTGATGGCTGAGTTTGGCTTTGGTGGCAAATTATTGCCAACTTTCCCGTTAGACCCAGCAGTGCCTCGTCGCAGCCAATGGTTCTTGAAGGCTACGATATTGCCGATTGTGTACTGGGATTTGATGTTAAAGGGCCGCGAGTGGTTGGCGCGCCCAAGTAAGTAGAAGTTAGCTAGTTAGATGACATAAAAAAGCCTCGGCGTGAAAACCGAGGCTTTTTTATGTGGGCCTTGCTGCCAGCAGGGCCAGCAATAATGGCTGATGCAGTAATTACACGTTGAAGCGGAAATGCATCACATCGCCATCTTTAACCAAATACTCTTTGCCCTCTAAGCGCCATTTGCCAGCCTCTTTGGCGCCCGCTTCGCCGCGATAGGCGATGAAGTCTTCATAGCCAACAACTTCGGCACGAATAAAGCCTTTTTCGAAGTCAGTATGGATGGCGCTAGCCGCTTTCGGCGCTGTGCATTTTAGCGGAATGGTCCAAGCGCGAACCTCTTTCACGCCGGCGGTGAAATAAGTTTGTAGGCTCAGCAGGCTATAACCAGCGCGAATGACCCGATTCAAACCAGGCTCTTCCATGCCTAAGTCAGCCAGGAAAGCGACTTTATCTTCCTCGTCTAGCTCGGCAATTTCGGCTTCTAGCTTGTTGCAAATCGGCACAACTACTGCATTTTCTTTGGCAGCTAACTCGCGAACTTGATCGAGCATGGGATTATTGTCGAAACCATCCTCATTCACGTTGGCGATATACATGGTTGGTTTAAGCGTTAAGAAGCCATATGAGCGAATGGTTGATAGTTCTTCCACGCTGAGGTCGATGCTACGCACGGGCAGGCCTTCATCGAGCGCAGGTTTAATTTTTTCAAGCACGGCTTTTAGCGCAATTGACTCTTTGTCGCCGCCTTTGGCCTGCTTAGACACGCGCAGCAGGGCTTTTTCGACAGCATCAAGATCGGCCAAAGCTAGTTCTGTGTTAATTACTTCGATGTCATCGATAGGGCTAACACGATTAGACACATGAATAACATTGTCATCAATAAAGCAGCGCACCACGTGAGCGATAGCATCAGTGCTGCGGATGTTGCCTAAGAACTGGTTGCCAAGACCTTCACCTTTGGAGGCGCCAGCAACGAGGCCAGCGATATCTACAAATTCCATACTGGTTGGAATGATGCGCTCAGGCTTCACGATTTCCGCTAAGGCATCGAGGCGAGGGTCGGGCATGGGCACTACGCCGGTGTTTGGCTCGATGGTGCAAAACGGAAAGTTTTCCGCGGCAATACCAGCCTTAGTTAGCGCGTTGAAAAGGGTAGATTTGCCCACATTGGGTAGACCAACAATGCCGCAATTAAATCCCATGATGCTTCCTCTGCGCACTCGCGCGTCAATTCAATTAGTGTCGATTTTAAAGCTGTTTATTCGGTTCATGGCCTTGGCGATGTCGCCAGTGACCATCAGCTCGGTGCAACGTAAAGCTTCATCAATAGCTTGGTCGATGAGTGATTGTTCTGATTGCGGTGCGCGGCCTAAAACGAAGCCGGTGACTTGGCTACTATTGCCTGGATGGCCAATACCGACGCGCAAGCGGTGAAAGCCAGCTTGGTTGCCCAGCGAGGCAATGCTATCGCGCAGGCCGTTGTGGCCGCCATGACCCCCGCCAGTTTTTAGGCGAATTTGCCCAGGTGCGATATCAAGCTCATCGTGGGCGATTAAAATTTCGGCCGGCGTGAGTTTGTAAAAATTCGCGAGCGCAGCAACCGCTTGGCCTGAGCGATTCATGAAGGTGGTGGGGATGAGCAGCCGCACATCTTCGCCAGCAATACTCACACGCGCTGTTAACCCAAACGCTTTGGCATCGGGGCTTAATGTTGTTCGATGCTGCTCGGCTAAGCGCTCAATAAACCACGCACCAGCATTGTGGCGAGTTTGTGCGTATTGCGCACCGGGGTTGGCGAGGCCAACTAATAAGCGTATGGCGGTCATGTTTCAGCATCTTTAGGGCAATAAAAGAAAAACGGGGCATAAAGCCCCGCTTTTCTATCACAGCCGGAGAAAGATTACTCGGCTTCGGGCGCAGCTTCAGGTGCGGCATCACCTTCTGAGGCGGCAGCAACTTTTGGTGCGTGCACATTGGCAACTGGTTGATCATGGTCATGACCCAATGCCAAAGCGAGAATTTCCACGCCTTTTGGCAGTACCAAATTGGACAAATGCAGAGTTGTGCCAAGGGCCACAGCGGTCATATCGACTTCGATGAACTCAGGTAGGCTGCCTGGTAAGCAGCTAACTTCCACATCATTGATGTAGTGAGTGATCTCGCCGCCGTTTTGCTTCACACCAACACAGATATCTTCGTTAGTGAAATGCAGAGGAACGCGCATGGTTAGTTTTTGTTTCGCATCGACGCGCAAGAAGTCTGCGTGCAGAGGTGTGTTTTTCACTGGGTGGCGCTGCAGTGCTTTAATCACGACTTTCTCGGCTTTGCCATCAACAGTGATGGTCAGCACGTGCGAGTAAAACGCTTCGTTTTCCAGCGCTTTGACTAGCTGGCGTAGCTCAATGCTGATCGACTGAGCGGCAGCGTCGCCACCATAAATAACCGCGGGGACGCGGGCTTCCAAACGACGAAGGCGGCGGCTCGCACCTTTCCCTTCGAGCGTCCGGTTTTGCGCATCAAGCGTAAAAGTTGCTTCGGACATCTTTTTTTACTCCGTAAGGCATTGAGCTTGCGACCAGCTCAATGCAAATAACCTGTGATAACTCACAGGGCTTGTAGCAACACGCTACAAATAAGTTTTGCCGTGCTCAAAACAACTCAAACATGGCGCTAATGGATTCTTCGTTATTGATGCGGCGCAGTGTTTCTGCAAGCAATGCTGATAACGACAGCTGACGAATGCGACCACAAGCCAATGCAGCATCTGAGAGCGGGATGGTGTCGGTGACGACGAGCTCATCTAGCTGAGACTTGTTGATATTGTCGATGGCTGGGCCTGACAAAATCGCATGAGTGCTATAAGCAACAACGCGGTGGGCGCCATTCTCTTTCAGGGCAGCCGCAGCTTTGCATAGTGTGCCGGCGGTATCGACCATGTCATCAACAATAATGCAGTCACGGCCTTTAACTTCACCAATGATGTGCATAACCTGCGACTCATTGGCTTTCGGGCGGCGCTTATCGATGATGGCTAAGTCGGCGTCGTCGAGCTGTTTGGCGACGGCGCGAGCACGAACTACGCCACCTACATCTGGAGATACGATGACGAGGTTTTTGTAGTTCTGGCGCTCGATATCGGCGACTAATACGGGCGAGCCGTAGATATTGTCGACTGGGATATCGAAGAAGCCTTGAATTTGATCAGCGTGTAGGTCGACAGTCAGCACACGGTCGATACCGACGGTGGTGAGCATGTCAGCAACTACTTTTGCTGTGATGGGTACACGCGCCGAACGCACGCGGCGATCTTGGCGGGCATAACCGAAATAGGGGATGACGGCAGTGATGCGGCCGGCACTGGCGCGACGCAGGGCATCGGCCATAACAATCAATTCCATCAGATTGTCGTTGGTTGGTGCGCAAGTCGATTGCAAGATGAACACATCCTTGCCACGGACATTGTCATTGATCTCAATAGCGATTTCGCCATCGGAAAAAGTACCAACGTGAGCGAGACCCAGAGGGATATGCAGATGATTAACGACTTTCCGCGCAAGCTCAGGGTTGGCGTTGCCGGTGAATACGACGAGATTTGGCATGATTCCAGTCAACTCAGCCTGAGAGAGATGGCAGGGGCGGCTGGATTCGAACCAACGCATGGCGGGATCAAAACCCGCTGCCTTACCGCTTGGCGACGCCCCTATATTCGATGCATCCGAAGCCACTGATCAAGCGCTGTATGTGCCGCTGATCGATTTTGGCCTCGGCAGATAAAGCCGTTGACCGGACTGGCACTGAGTATATCAGCAGCCTGACCTTGACTGGAACAGGCGAGGAAAACACAAGCACCAGTGCCTGTCATTTTCGCCACACCATGCTTAGACAGCCAATGTAACGCTTTATCTACAGCAGGAGCCAAGGTTCTGACGACTTTTTCGAAGTCGTTTCGAGTGACCCCTGCGTTGAGGTCGCGCAGTTTAATGGCCTCGCTATGTCGAGTCAACAGGGGATGACGAAAAGCTTCTGCTGTTGATACATGTGCATCGGGGGTGAGTACGACATACCACGGCTCATCGGGCTCGATGGGCGTGAGCAGTTCGCCAACGCCTTCCGCCCAGGCCGCATGACCATGCACAAAAACTGGCACGTCGGCGCCGAGCGTTAGGCCTAATGCCGCTAACTCATTGAGATTGAGCTGAGTTTCCCAGAGCGTGTTCAGCGCCAATAGCGTAGTTGCGGCATCGGATGAGCCACCTCCTAAGCCGCCGCCCATGGGCAGGCGTTTAGCGAGCTTTATATTGGCGCCAAGGCTGCAATTGGTGGCTTCACGCAGCGTAGAGGCGGCGCGAATGATCAAATTATCGACACTTGAAACACCATTGATATCTGGAGATAGCGTTAATTGGCCATCGTGGCGTAGTGAAAAGTGCAATGTGTCGGCGCGGTCGATGAATTGAAATGCTGTTTGTAAGGTGTGATAGCCGTCATCACGTCGACCAGTAATGTGTAGAAAAAGGTTCAGCTTCGCTGGTGCTGGCAGTGATATTTCGTGCGCGCTCATGCCGAAGTTTTCGCCTGCCAGCGTTGAATAATTAGCAAAATACGATTTTTATCTTGCGTGAGCAGCAGGCGCTGTGGGATGCGGTAGCCATCTTGTACTTGCTCACTGAGCACGCGGACATTCCAGCCACGCTCTTGAAACTCACGTGCGCCGGCTTCGCCGCTTAGCATGGTGATGGTAATCAGTGGATCATGCGGCCAGCCGGTGAGCCAGTCGTTGAGTAGGTCTATTGGCAGCGGCACACCGGTGATTGCCTGCGTTAGCAAGTCGGGGCGATCAGATTCGTGGCGACCTAGCCAGCCATTATCTAAAACTAAGTGACCATCCCGACCGATGAGCGTGGTATAGCCTTGGTTTAGCGGCCCGGCGGCACTGGCGTCAAAGTCTTTACCGTTGCGCTTCCAGTTATATATCGCAGTGATGCTATTCCCTAAAAACGTCACGCCAGCTTTGCCCTCTGCCTGCCATTGCGTTAGGCCGCGGGCACTAGCAGCTGCTTCTATTGCCTCTGGCGCCACCACGACCGGGCTGCGAGTCACGCAAGCTGAAAGCAGGGCGGCCGCTATTAGGGTAAATAGTGCAGAGCGGGAAAAGTTCGAAGCTGTCATCTGCGTCAGGCCTCTAAGGCTTGGGGTAGGCGCCGATGGTAGCAAAAAGGCCTTGCGCAGGGTGAGTCCGTAGCATTTGTCTTTAAACGCGCTATCCCTCACAATTTGTGGCTATTTTCCGGGGTATCCGGCTCAGGGTTCGGCATGGCGCTGTTGGCATTCGGCATTAATCACAAGACGGCATCGGTCGCCCTACGAGAGCGCGCGGCGTTTGCGCCGGAGGCGTTGGGTCAAGCCTTGCGTGATGCTCGCCAATTCGCTGGCCTCGATGAAGTCGCGATCTTGTCTACCTGTAATCGCACCGAGTTTTATGGCGCGGCTGATCCCGAGCGCATCCAAGCCGTGCGGCAATGGTTGGCTGAGTCGCGCGGCATTAGCGATGCTGAGCTTGACGCCGTTTGGTATGCCCACGAGGGTGAGGCTGCGATGCGCCACGCCATGCGTGTGGCCTCTGGGCTGGATTCGATGGTGCTCGGCGAGCCACAAATTTTCGGCCAAATGAAGACCGCTTGGAGTGAAGCGATTGCCGCTGGCACTGCAGGCGGTGCCCTAGATAAGCTATTTCAAGGCACATTCGCTGCCGCCAAAGCCGTGCGCAGCAAGACCACACTTGGTGCTAGTCCGGTCTCCATTGGTTTTGCCGCAGTTACCTTGGCGCGCCAAGTATTTGAGTCATTGGCGCAAACGCCTACGCTATTAGTTGGCGCTGGCGAAATGAACTCATTAGTTGCTAAGCATCTGCGCGAACAAGGTGTGGCAGAGCTGATGATTGTGAATCGCACCTTGGCAAATGCAGAGGTCGTGGCGCAAGACGTTGAAGCTGAAGCTATGCCATGGTCGTGCCTACAGGATGCTCTAGCTCGTGCAGGCGTGGTGATTAGCTGCACCGGCAGCAGTGAAGCGGTTATTACTCGCACCATGGTCAAGAAGGCGTTGAAAGAGCGGCGCCAACAGCCAATGCTGCTGATCGACATCGCTGTGCCGCGCGATATTGAGCCATCAGTGGCAGAGCTTGATGATGTTTTTTTATATACCGTCGATGATCTGCAATCGGTCATCGACGCTGGTTGGCGTAACCGTCAGGCGGCTGCAGTCGATGCCGAGCGCTTGATTGACCAGCATGTACAGCAATTCGCTGAGCAGCAACGCGTGGCGGAAACTGCCGTGGCGCTAATTCGCCAAGTGCGCGGACGCGCCGCCGATATGGCCGATATTGAGCGCCAAAAAGCCTTAGAGCAGCTGCGCCGTGGCGCTGACCCTGAAGCCGTATTGGCGCGTTTACAGCACAACTTAATGAATAAGTGGCTGCACGCACCGACTGTCAGCTTGCGTCAGCTGGCGGCTAGCAATAATACCCATGGCTTGCAGCTAGTAGCGCAGGCCATGGGTGTGAAGCCTGAAGATACTCCTGTTAATTCGCCAGAGACTTCATCTAACTCATGAAAGCAGCACTACTTTCTCGTCTTGATCAGCTTGCTGAGCGCTTTGAAGAGCTGAATGCGCTCTTATCTGATGCCGGTGTTATTGCCGATCAAAACCAATTTCGCAAACTTTCACGCGAACATGCTGAGCTTGAGCCCGTGGTGGCTGCGCTGGCAGCGTATCGCCGTGCCGAGCAGCAGCGTGCCGATGCCAAAGCATTGCTATCGGATCCGGATTTTCGTGAATTAGCGGAAATGGACATTGCCGATATGGACGCCGAGTTGGTCCGCATCGGCGAGGATTTGCAGCGCCTGATGGTGCCACGTGATCCCAACGACACTGGCAATGTGTGGCTCGAGGTTCGCGCTGGTACTGGTGGTGATGAAGCCGCGATTTTTGCCGGCGATTTATTCCGTATGTATAGCCGCTTTGCAGAGCGCCAGGGCTGGCAGATCGAGATCGTTTCAAGTAACGAAGGCGAGCATGGCGGCTATAAAGAAGTGATTTCGCGCGTCTCTGGCGAGTCTGTTTATGCGGCCTTGAAGTTTGAGTCGGGTGCGCACCGCGTGCAGCGTGTGCCGGCTACTGAGTCTCAGGGTCGCGTGCACACTTCAGCTTGCACTGTGGCGGTGATGCCGGAGGCGCCAGAGTTGGAAACTATCGAAATTAATGCCGGCGACTTGCGTATCGATACCTATCGCGCCAGTGGTGCTGGCGGGCAGCACATCAACAAAACTGATTCGGCGGTGCGCATCACGCATATCCCAACAGGAGCGGTGGTTGAGTGCCAAGATGAGCGCTCGCAGCATAAAAATAAAGCCCGCGCACTGTCCTTGTTGTCGGCAAAGCTGCATGCGGCGCAGCAGGCTGAGGCGCAGTTGGCCTCGTCGACCATGCGCCGTGATCTTGTCGGCAGCGGTGATCGCTCTGAGCGCATTCGCACCTATAATTTTCCGCAAGGCCGCATGACCGATCACCGCATCAATCTCACGCTATATCGTCTCGATGAGATCATGAATGGCGACTTAGCTGAGCTCTTAAATGCGCTAGCGACTGAGCATCAAGCCGATCAGTTGGCCGCGATGGCGGAGACTTTGTGATTCGGTCATTGAAGAAGATGCTCATTGAGAGCCTGATTCAGTTGTCATTATTACCACCAGCCGATGAAGCCTCACAACGCAATGCCTAGTAATAGCGAAGTGACTATCGAGCAATGGCTTAAGGCCGCGACGGCGACATTGGCGCAAAGCTTGGCGTGGCAACCTGCTAGCGGCGATGCCGTGAGTGCGCGCCGCGAGGCTAGCTCGGTCTTGCTGGCTGCCATCGGAAAGACGCACGCTTGGCTGTTAACTTGGCCCGATGCTTGTTTGAGCACTGATGAGCTAGCGCGGGCGGATACGTGGTTGGCGAGGCGCGCCGCCGGTGAGCCTTTGGCCTATTTGCGCGGTGAGCAAGAGTTTTGGTCATTATCACTTCAAGTAGCGCCGGGCATTTTAGTGCCGCGTGCCGATACCGAGTGTTTGGTCGAGCAAGCGCTATTACGTATTGCTAGTACTGGTGCTGTGCGTGTTTTAGACCTAGGCACTGGTTCCGGCGCTATTGCTTTGGCCATTGCGCATGAGCGCCGGCAAGCGCAAGTGTTTGCGGCCGATCGTAGTGCGTTGGCGGTGACTGTGGCGCAAGCCAATTCCGCGCACTTGGGTTTGGCGCTGAATTGTCGTGAGAGTGATTGGTTTAGCGCGTTTGCTGGTGAGCGCTTCGAGGTCATTGTTAGTAACCCTCCGTATATTGCCGAGGATGACCCGCATTTGGCAGCGCTGAAGTTCGAGCCAATACAGGCCTTAGCGGCGACTGATGCTGGTCTTGCCGACTTGCGCGAGATCATCAGGCAGGCGCCGAAGCATCTGAGCATGAATGGATATTTATTACTCGAGCATGGCCATGATCAAGCAGCAGCAGTACGCGAGTTGTTGCAGCAAGCAGGCTTTGTCGATGTTTGCTCGACGCGAGATTTGGGCGGCAATGAGCGCGTGACTGGCGGGCGTTGGACTGGGGTATCAGATGATGACGCATGAGTTAAGCGATGCCGAGCTGCTGCGCTACCATAGGCAAATCCTCTTGCCGAGCTGGGATATTGCTGCTCAACAGAAGCTGCGTGCCGCCACGGTGTTGGTGCTAGGCCTTGGTGGTCTTGGCTGCCCAGTGGCGCAATATCTTGCCGCTGCAGGCGTGGGGCGTTTAATTTTGCTCGATGACGACCGCGTCGATATCAGTAATTTGCAGCGCCAGCCTTTACACGGTGAAGCCGATGTTGGGCGCTTAAAAGTTGAGTCAGCCGCCGCTTCGCTAAAGGCGTTAAACCCATTGGTAGAGATTGTGACTGTGGCCGCGAGAGCCGACGCCGATCTGCTTGCGCGATGGATACCAGAGGTCGCAGTGGTGGCCGATTGCTGCGATAATTTCGCTACGCGCGATCTTATCAACGCTAGCGCGTGGGCGGCGCAGGTGCCAGTAGTGTCGGCAGCGGCCATTGCTTGGCAGGGTCAGCTCAGCGTGTTTGATGCCCGTGATGCCAAGTCGCCATGCTATCGCTGCCTTTATCCAGACAGCCTCGATGCCGAGCAGACCTGCAACGATGTCGGCGTTATGGCTAGTACTGTGGCGGTAATGGGCAGCTTACAAGCTAACGAAATTTTGAAGCTAATCGCAGGGGTTGGCAGCAATCTCTGCGGTAAGTTGTTGTTGTGGGATGGCCATCAGGCGAGTATGCGTACACTGCGCATCCTGCGTGATGTGGCTTGTCCCGTGTGCTCTTCTACGTAATTTGTTTTCGGAGTGATGTGACATGAACCCTTATGCGAGCTGGCGCCATGCCTTAAAAGGCGTGTTTCGAATTGGTCAAACGACCTCGATTATTGCCGCAACGGGATTTGCTTGGGCGACCGGTGAGCGCCTGCCCACGCCACGTGTACTGCGCCTAACTTTCGAGCGACTGGGCGCAACTTACGTGAAGTTGGGCCAGTTTATTGCTAGCTCGCCGTCATTATTTCCTGCCGAATACGTCACTGAGTTTCAGCACTGCTTAGATAAAACTGAACCGCTTTCGTTTGAGATTATGCGTGATGTCTTAGAGCGTGAGCTTAAGCGCCCAATGCACGAAGTTTTCAGTGAGGTCGATGAAATTCCGCTGGCATCGGCGTCGATTGCCCAAGTTCATGCCGCGAAATTGATTACCGGTGAGTCGGTAGTGATCAAGATTCAGAAACCTGGTGTTGAGCAAATTTTGCTCACCGACCTGAATTTTTTATATGTCACCGCACTACTACTAGAGCGTGCGCTGCCAAAGCTTAAGTTTGCTTCGCTGTCGGGCATTGTCAGTGAGATTCAAGCTTGCATGATGGAAGAGGTCGATTTCTACAAAGAGGCGCGCAACGTTGAGCAGTTCCGCGCTTACCTAGAAGCCACGGGCAATACGCAGGCGACTGCACCTCGGATTTATCCCGAGGCCTCAAGCTTACGCGTGTTGACGATGGAGCGTTTCTACGGCGTGCCATTGACCGATCTTGAAACCATTCGCAAATACACGCGTGACCCGGCTGGTACCTTGGTGGCGGCGCTCAACACCTGGTTTTCTAGCCTGATGCTCTGCGAGAGCTTCCACGCCGACTTACACGCGGGCAACCTCATGGTGCTCACCGATGGTCGCCTTGGCTTTATCGACTTCGGCATTGTCGGCCGCATTGCGCCTGAAACATGGTCAGCAACGATGGCATTCATCGAGTCATTAGGCGATGGCGACTTTAAGAAAATGGCCGAAAGCATGGCGCTGATTGGTATGACCAAGCGCAAAGTCGATAACGCCCAACTTGCGCTAGACCTTGAGGCTATTTACGGCGCCGCAACCACGGTTGACCCCTTAAGCATTGGCGGCGCTATGGCCAATGACAATGAAATCAATAAGCTCATGTTAGAGATTGTGGCTGTTGGCGAGCGTCACGGCATTCGTTTCCCGCGCGCTTTCGCTTTGTTGCTGAAGCAAATGCTCTCTTTCGATAGATATATTCGGATTTTAGCAGCTGATATGAACCTTTTCACCGATGATCCCCTCACTGTAGTCGGTGATCACAATGGCAGTCCAAAGCTTTTGCATTGATTATTAAGCGCGAAGTGATCAAAACGCCCGCATCTGCGGGCTTTTTATTGGCCGTTATTTCTACAAGCTGAATGAGCTTACATGTCTGATATAATCTGTTGCAGTCATGTAACTTTAGTGCCAGTATTTGGCCATAAGAAATAAGTTTCATACATATAACAAGAAATAGAGTGCCTTAAAGGCGCCAGAGGTAACATCCATGGTCATTCGCCAGCTCCTTATTCTTTCGGTAGTAACGGCCCTGTTATCTGCCTGCGATAGTTCACCCAATAGCGTTTCATCTCCCCCTCCTAGTGGCTCTGAAATTCAAACAGGCATGTTGTATGACAGCATGGTGCAGGGTGTTGCCTATCGAACACCAACCCAGAGTGGCATAACTGATGAGAATGGCATCTTCACTTATCGTTCTGGCGAGAAAGTTACCTTTTCGTTTGCTGGAGTAGACTTGCCTGAGGTGCCAGCGCGCCCTCAGATGAACCCACGGTTTATTTTTGCATCCTCTACTGAGTTGGCATCTATCGATGACAACCGAGTTGTTAACTTTTCACGGTTGCTGCAAACCTTAGATACGGGTGGCAACTCAGCAGATGGTTTGAATGTTGTGGATGCTAGTGCAGCGCTGGCAAATCGAAAAGTTACCTTAAATCTGGACGTTGAGCCGGATAGTTTTGCTGCAGAGAATTCCGCAGTTTCTGCGTATTTGGCTGAGACAGATCAAGTTTTGGTTGGTGCCGAAACAGCTAAAGCTCATTTGACCTGTAGTGAGCAAGATGTGGCTGAAGGTCGTAAACCAGATGGTATTTGCGACGGCGATACGCCTGCTTTGTTGGCAAGTGATCTCAGTATTCTTGAGGGTAATAGCAGTCATGTCATCAGCATGACATTTACCTTATCGAGCACTTCGGCTGTGCCTGTGTCATTTGCCTATGCAACTCAAGCAGCTACAGCGACCGCGGGCGATGACTTTGTTGCAGCCGCTGGAGTAATCACATTTCCTGCTGGAACCCTTAAGCAAACACTCGCCCTCACCATTTTGGGTGATATTGCTCCAGAGGGTGATGAGTATTTCACTGTTAATCTCACTCAAGCTACGGGCCTAACACTGGTTCGTGACTCAATCCGAGTCACTCTCCGCGATGATGATACGGTGGCGGCGCCGCTGCGTATTTCGGCGCAGCCTATTGCTGTCAATGAGGGTAGTGGCGGAGGCTTTACTCAGGCGATGTTGCGGATTGAGCGCCAAGGAGCGCTCGATCAGGCGGTAAGCATTCGTTTAGTAAGTCGTGATGAGGGTAGTGCGCTGGCCTCTAGTGACTATGAGGCGATTAATCGTGAGATGAGCATCCCCGCAAATGAAACGTTCGCTTTAGTACCACTGAAAATTGTTGCCGATGACGTCGTTGAAAATGATGAAACTTTTCTGATCGATATCACCAGCATAAGCCCACAAGCGCAAATTATTGGCTCGCCCGTGCGAGTAACTATTACCAATGATGATGTGGCTACAAGTCGTTCACGGCTGAGTATTGCTGACGGCAGTATTCAGGAGCCTGAAAGCGGTAGCGCTTCTTTGCTAGTTACTGTCACTCGCTCCGGTACTGCCAATAGTTCGGTAAGCGTGCGCGTAAAAAGTGAAAATGGTAGCGCCGAGGCAGGCACGGACTATTTAGCGGTTAATCAACTACTAAGCTTCCCTGCAGGTGTTATGACGCAGTCGTTTAACGTCACGATTAATGCTGACGCGATCAGTGAGCCAACAGAAACATTCACGCTGCGTTTGAGTGAGGCGAGCAACGCAGATATTGCTGTTGGTGAAGCAGTCATTAGCATTTTGGATCAGCCGCCAGTAGCCATAGCACCGACTATTGCCTTGACTGATCGCTCGATTACCGAAGGCGACACGGCGCGTAACGAAACATTTATGCTTCAGCGTAGTGGTGATTTATCACTGCCTAGTTCGGTGCGCGTGAGTGTGTTGTCTCAGGCCGACGATACGGCGACAGCTGGTGCTGATTATGAGGCGTTAGATCAGCTTGTGAGCTTTCCTGCTGGTGCAACTTCTGCAAGTGTTGTTGTTCAAATTTTAGGGGATGACATAGTTGAGGCGAGTGAAACATTTTCGCTTCTGCTTAGTAGCCCAACAAATGCCATTCTGGCGCGAACGGCAGCTCGCATTACGATTATTGATGATGACAATGCCGCGCTTCCTCTTGTGAGTTTATTGCCGCTGGAGCCGGTGGATGAGGGTAGCACTGGGCTGAAAGTGGTTAATGTGATTGCGCAGCTGAGTGAGGCCAGTTCCCAGGCTATTACGCTGACATATTCACTTGAGGATGGCTCTGCTACTAGCCAAGGCCAGCGCCGCGACTTTGATCCAGTGCAAAACTCGCAAGTGACTATCCCTGCTGGTGCAACACAAGGCTTGCTGCCAGTCACTATTCGTGGCGATGTATTTGAAGAGCGCGACGAGACACTTTCTGCAGTTTTAGTTAGCGTTGGTGGTGCGCGATTGGGCACAAGCAGCCAAGTTATTACCATCAAAAATGATGAGGAGGCCAAGCTTCTGCAAGTTGGTGCGGCTTCTCGTTCGGTTGCGCCAACAGATGAGCAAGTTGCCGGCCAAATGGAGACTTATCGGGGAGGGGAGCGCCTACAGCGTTTCCATTTAGGTGGTTATGGCTTTGGGCCATTTCAGTTAATGCCTGGATATGGCCCTATTCCTGAGGTCACATTTGGCGATGCGCCGGTGTCGATTTCAAATGCACCAGCCGGCGCCTCTTGCTTTAGTCGTGAGTTGACCGCAGCGAAGCGCACTGAGCTGCACTGCGATGATGAAATCTCAGTGCGTGTCATGGTTATTCTTGATCCGAAATCGAGCGAACGCGTGGCTTTTGTCACACTCGATGCCATTGGCGCCGGTAATTTAATTCAAGATGCTATGCGTGCAGCAGTGAATAAAGCTAGCTGTGATGCTGGTGCTTGCATCATGCCGCGAAATGTCTTGTTTGGTCAGACCCACACGCATGCCGGCGCTGACTTGCAAGGTTTGTGGGGTGGTGTGCCGCGGGAATGGATTAATGAAAAGCTGCTCGGTGGTGCTGCCGCATCAACGATTGAAGCGATTGAGCAATCACGACCTGCGCAGCTATCGATGTCGCGAAAAACGGTACAGTTCAATAACTATCGTCGCCCGCAATATCGTGATGCTCAGCATCACCAGACCGACAAAATTGCCACGTTACTGATGGCAAAAGCAGATGATGCTGAGCCGACCAGCAGTAAGTTATTGGCGAGCATGATGCAGTACTCGGCGCATCCCACCAGCGTTGGCGCTAATGACTATAAAGTGCCAGGCGGTGAGGGTGAGGTACTGCGCTTGCCGCATCCAGATTATCCCTTGGGCTCAACGAGAGAGTTAGAGGCGCGCTTCCAGGGCACGGCACTGTATTTTAACGGCCCCATTGCTGACGCCGCACCCAGCGGATCAACCGATGGTGCCACGGGCGATACCATCTATGATCGTGTGCGCGCTCGCGGTAAAAATCTAGTTGATGCCGCGCTTGATGAGTTAGCGAATAGCGCGGTAGCGATTGATCCTGTTCTTGAGGCGCGCAGTGCCGAGGCTATTTTGCCTGTCACCAATCCCCTATTTTTGGGCGTTGGTTTGATCGGGCAATTTAATGGTTACTACCAGTTTACCCAATTGCCGTTCAGCGATATTCCAGGTTTGGATCAAATCCCAGCCGCTATTATCAAGGCGTTTGAGGGCGTGCAAAATCAACTCCCTCAGCCAACGCCAATGGCACGAACTTATGTCAGCCGTATTAGTTTGGGCACTAAAGGCTCCGCTAATCCCCTGCAAAACCGCCTAGAGATTGTCACCATCCCTGGCGAGGCGACCGGCAGTTTTGGTCGCTATATTCGAAGCTTAGCGGAAGATAGCCCTGAGGGTGGGCCGCTGAAAACACAGACCATGTTGCTTGGCCTGACGCAAAATAGTTTTGGCTACATTATCCCTGAGGATGAGTTTAGCTATGTCGATCCTACGGGGGATGTGGTTGGCTACGAAGAGATTGTCTCCCTAGGCCCACTGACAGCGCCTCTATTACGTCTGCAAGCATATAACCCGCTCTTTGATGTGGCTCCAACCGATCCACGTAACCTACCTCCAGCGCTTACAGATTGTGCGATTGCTTGGGATTTCGGCTCTTGCATCCTCGGTATTGGTCTGGATCGATTCATGCAGCTGCTAGGCCTTTCTAGTACTTTTGGTGATCTAGCAGAAACCGTTGCTGAT
>CAXIBK010000011.1:0-23598 GCA_964022225.1 uncultured Paraperlucidibaca sp. | reverse complement strand
GAAGATGAACCTACGTATACCAATCGCCGCCCACAGCAGCCCGCAAGTGGCCGTACGCTAGAAGGCGAAGTGATTAGCTCGCGAGTTGACCCACCTAATTAAGCTTCTAATTCGCAATGAAAAAGGGCCAGCAAATATGCAGGCCCTTTTTTGTTTTGCTACACCGTGTATCACAGCGACACCATATGCCGCTGTGTTGGGGCGAAGCTTATGCTTTTAAGCGTTCAGCCAAGCGATCTTTTGCTTCTACCAACTCTTTTGGCAGGTTATGCGCAAGCTTCTCAAACAGTTCTTCATGCAGCTTGATTTCGATATCCCAGTCCGCTTTATCGAGGCTGATAACTTGCTCAAATAGTGGCTGAGCAAAGTCTAGGCCATTCCAGCGAATATCTTGATAGCGTGGGCTAATGCCCATGGCATGTTCTGCGCCTTCTGCCTCTTCTTCGATGCGATCGATCATCCATTTCAGGATGCGTGTGTTTTCGCCAAAGCCTGGCCAGATGAACTGACCGTTAGCATCTTTGCGAAACCAGTTGGTCTTGTAGATGCGCGGCAGCTTAGCACCGGCGGCTTCAAGCTTCGCGCCCAGATTGAGCCAATGTTGGAAGTAGTCGCTCATGTTGTAGCCGGCAAAAGGCAGCATGGCGAATGGGTCGCGGCGAACCACGCCTTGAGCGCCAAACGCAGCAGCCGTTGTTTCTGAGCCCATGGTAGCGGCCATGTACACGCCCTCAACCCAGTTGCGTGCCTCAGTTACTAACGGCATGGTGTTGGCACGACGACCACCGAAAATAAACGCATCAATGACGACGCCTTCGGGGTTGTCCCACTCGCTATCGAGTGCAGGGTTGTTAACCGCGGAGACCGTGAAGCGCGAGTTCGGATGTGCTGCTTTACGGCCGCAATCTGGCGTCCAGTCATTGCCTTGCCAGTCGACTAAATGCGCGGGCGCGTCACCCAGGCCTTCCCACCAAACATCGCCGTCGTCGGTGAGCGCGACGTTGGTGAAAATCACGTCTTTGTTCAGCGATAGCATGCAGTTTGGATTGGTTTTCATATTGGTGCCGGGTGCAACACCAAAGTAGCCTGCCTCTGGGTTGATGGCGCGGAGCTGGCCCTTCGCGTCTGGTTTGATCCAAGCAATGTCATCACCAATCGTAGTGACGTTCCAGCCAGGCATGCCTGCGGGTGGAATCAGCATGGCGAAGTTGGTTTTACCACAGGCCGATGGGAATGCCGCGGCTACGTGATATTTTTTGCCTTGTGGGTTGGTCACACCAAGGATGAGCATGTGTTCGGCGAGCCAGCCTTCGTCGCGGCCCATGGTGGAAGCGATGCGCAGCGCAAAACATTTCTTGCCGAGCAGAGCGTTGCCGCCGTAGCCTGAGCCGTAAGACCAGATTTCGCGGGTCTCGGGGTAATGCACAATGTATTTTTCAGTTGGGTTGCAGGGCCAAGCGACATCGGCTTGGCCAGGTTGCAGCGGTGCACCAACAGTGTGCATGCATGGAACGAAGTCACCGTCAGCACCAAGCACGTCAAACACTGCACGGCCCATGCGGGTCATTTTCTGCATGTTCACGGCAACATAGGCACTGTCGGAAAGCTCGATGCCAATGTGAGCAATTGGTGAGCCTAGTGGGCCCATGGAGAATGGCACTACGTACATAGTGCGGCCAGCCATACAGCCATCAAATAACGGATTCAGGATGGCGCGCATTTCAGCTGGTGCCTTCCAGTTATTGGTGGGGCCGGCGTCTTCTTTTTTCTCGGAGCAGATGAAGGTGCGATCTTCAACGCGGGCGACGTCTGATGGGTCGGTCCAGGCTAAATATGAATTAGGGCGCTTTTCAGGATTAAGTTTTTTGAAGCTACCAGCAGCAACTAGTGACTCGCATAAGGCATCGTATTCGGCATCGGAGCCATCGCACCAGTGAATAGCGGCAGGCTTGCAGAGAGCCGCCATCTCAGTAACCCACGCCACCAGGCGTGCGTGTTTGACGTAGGCGGGGGCATTTATGGCGACGTTTGTCATGACAACTCTCAAGGACAGGAAAATGGCAGCCGCAGCTGAGCTAGCAGATCACAGCAAATTCAATGATTTAGCGCAGAGGTAGCGGCAGTTCGAGCAGATTATATGCGAAATTGCACAAGCGTGGGGCGTAAAAAGATAGGCAGCGGCAGCAAGTTAGGCCAAAAGGCCCAGTGAAAAAAATGAATTTTCGCAGTTCGTGGCCAGCGATGGCCATCTGCGGGTAAAATGCGCCACGTTATTTCATGCGCTATTTCATTAGCAGCTAAATACAAGGAGTTAGTGATGGGTCAGCGCACGTCGTTGTACCAAGCTCATGTCGCGCTCGGTGCCCGCCTAGTAGATTTTGGCGGGTGGGATATGCCTGTGCAATACAGCTCGGTGATAGATGAGCACCATGCTGTGCGTCGCGATCAAGGCATGTTTGATGTATCGCACATGACTTTTCTTGAGCTTAACGGCCCAGACGCCGTAGCGTATTTGCAGAAGCTTTTGGCCAATGATGTCGCCAAGCTCAAATTGCCGGGTAAGGCTATTTACTCGCTCATGCTCAATGACGCTGGCCGTGTGCTCGACGACCTCATTGTTTACGCGCCAACCCCTGAGCAACCAGAGCTTTGGCGTGTCATTGTGAACTGTGGTACCCACGACAAAGACATCGCGTGGATGCAGCGCCAGGCTGCGAGCTTTCGCGTTAGCTTAAAAGAGCGCACCGATCTCGCCATGATCGCCGTGCAAGGCCCGAATGCCCGCGCTACCGTTGAGCGCTTGCTCGGCGAGGCTCGTGCTCAGCGCATTGCTGATCTCGCACTATTTCAGGGCGTAGACTTAGGCGATGACTGGTTTGTCGCACGCACTGGCTACACCGGTGAAGACGGCTTAGAAATCATGCTACCCAATGAGCAATCAGAAGCCTTTTGGCAGCAGTTGCTCGCTGCCGGCGTTGTACCTTGCGGTTTAGGCGCACGCGATACCTTGCGTTTAGAGGCCGGCATGCCGCTGTACGGCAATGACCTTAGCGAAAACGAATCGCCGCTAAGCTCTAATGTGGCCTGGAGCATCGATTGGGCACATGACTTTATTGGCAAAGAGGCTTTGATTGCTGAGCGAGATGCTGGCGTGACGCATCAACTTGTTGGCCTCGTGCTCGAAGGCAAAGGCGTGTTGCGTTCGCATATGCGTGTGGTCATTGACGGCGTGGCTGATGGTGAAACCACCTCGGGCACATTCTCGCCAACGCTGCAGCAAGCCATCGCGTTTGCGCGAGTTCCTGTGACGGAAGCCACGCAAGGCCATGTCGATGTTCGCGGCAAGTTATTGCCGGTGCGTATTGTGAAACCCATGTTCGTGCGCCGCGGCGCTGCGATCGTCTAAGCTTTTTAAAACCTAGTGAGTCGGCTTCTGCCGCATGAGAGACCCCATGAGCCAATTACCTGCTGAATTGAAATACGCCGCTAGCCACGAATGGGCCCGCTTAGAAGGCGATGTTGTTACTGTCGGCATCACCGATCACGCCCAAGATGCACTCGGCGACTTAGTTTTCGTTGAACTGCCAAGCGTTGGCGATGTAGTCAGCGCTGGCCAAGAGGCTGGTGTGGTGGAGTCGGTTAAGGCCGCATCCGATATTTATGCGCCAGTATCGGGCGAAATTATTGCCATCAATGACGCTTTGGTTGATGCACCAGAAATCGTCAATACCGAGCCCTATGCCGGTGGTTGGCTGTATCAAATCAAAATTAGCGATGCCGCTGAGCTAGATGAGCTGCTCAGCGCTGAAGAGTACGCCGCTAAGCAAGACCACTAATTCTTCGTTAAACCATTGGGCCCTGCTAGCTCAGGGCTTTTTGCTATTCAATATGCAGTGCCGATGCCGGCCTGCTGGAGTGAATGATGCCGTTTATCCCGCATACCGCTGGTGATGTGCGCCGCATGCTCGACACCTTAGGTGCCGAGTCGCTGGACACCTTATTTGATGAGATTCCGCAGGCATTGCGCTGCAAACCACTGACCGGCATTGCCGATGGCTTGTCGGAAATGGACGTGACGCGCCTGATGCGTGAACGTAGCGAGCAGGACTCGGGAGCGCTCTGCTTTTTGGGCGCTGGCGCTTATGAGCATCACATTCCAGCGGCAGTATGGGATTTAGCATCACGTGGCGAATTTTTGACCGCCTACACGCCATACCAAGCCGAGGCGTCGCAAGGCACGCTGCAAGTTATTTACGAATTCCAATCGATGATGGCGCACATCACCGCCATGGACGCGAGCAACGCTTCGGTCTACGACGGCGCTTCCGGCCTCGCCGAAGCTGTACTGATGGCCATTCGCGCTAACAAACGCTCGAAGTCGCGCCGCATTTTGATGCCGCGCACGGTGTCGCCGATGTATCGCGCTGCCGCTCGCGCCATTGTGGAAGGTCAGGATATTGAGCTGGTTGAGCTGGACTATGACCATGCGCAAGGCCGCATCGATCCTGCCTCTTTAGCGGCTTATGAAGGTGAGGATTTTGCTGCGCTAGTGATTCCGCAACCAAACTTCTTCGGCGTGCTCGAAGACGTGCATGTGCTCACCGATTGGGCGCAGGCGCAGGGCATGTTGGTTATTGCTGTGGTGAACCCGATGGCGCTGGCCTTGTTCACGCCGCCGGGAGAGTGGGGCGCGACAGGCGTCGATATCGTCGTGGGTGAAGCTCAGCCTTTCGGAATTCCGTTGTCATCAGGCGGCCCGTATTGCGGGTTTATGTGCTGCAAAATGGCGCATATCCGCCAAATGCCCGGTCGTATCATTGGCCGCACCGTTGATCTCGATGGCAAGCCTGGCTATGCCCTGACGTTGCAGGCGCGCGAGCAACACATCCGCCGCGCCAAAGCGACATCGAATATCTGCACCAACCAAGGTTTGGCGATGACGGCCTCGACTATTTACCTGAGCCTGTTAGGCGCTGAAGGTTTAGAGCGTGTGGCCTTGGCTTCGCATCAAAATATCGTGTCGCTGACCGCCGATTTGCCTGCAGGTGCTACGCGCGCCTTTAACGCGCCGGTGTTTCATGAGCAAGTTATTCAACTAAATCAGCCCGCCCAAAAAGTTTTGGCCAAAATGGCCGAGCAAGGTGTGTTGGCCGGGGTTGATTTAACTGCGGATTATCCGGAACTGGGTTCGGCTATCGTGGTGTGTACCACGGAGACGAAAAATGCCGCCGATTTGGCGCGTTACCGTGCAGCGCTTAGCGCCGCCTTGGCTTCGGAGTAATCGCCATGACTTTGATTTTTGAACGTGGTGAAGCTGGCCGTCGTGCGACCTCGCAGGCACCACAACAACACGCCGATTTGACGACTATTCCGGAGTCGCTGCGCCGCCGTACGCGCGCGATCTTGCCAGAAGTGTCTGAGCTGCAAGTGGTGCGTCATTACACCAACTTATCGCGCAAGAACTTCTCCATCGACACGATGTTCTACCCGCTAGGCTCGTGCACGATGAAGTACAACCCGCGTGGCGCCCATCGTGCCGCCATGTTGCCGGGTTTTTTGCAGCGTCACCCGCTCGCACCTGAGTCACATTCGCAAGGCTATTTAGCGTGTTTATACGACCTGCAAGAAACGCTGATGGAAGTCACTGGCATGAAGGGTGTGTCGCTGACGCCAATGGCAGGTGCGCAGGGCGAGTTTGCCGGTGTCGCGATGATTCGTGCCTATCACGAAGCCCGCAACGACGAAGCCCGCACGGAAATGCTTATCCCCGCCGCGGCTCACGGTACTAACCCCGCAACCGCGGTGATGTGCGGCTATAAAGTCCGCGAAATTCCCGTGCTAGCTAATGGCGATGTGGATCTAGAAGCCTTGAAAGCCGCTGTTGGCCCGCAAACCGCAGGCTTGATGATGACTAACCCATCGACTTGTGGCGTGTTTGAGCAGCAGATCAAAGAGATTGCCGAAGCCGTGCACACGGCTGGTGGCCTACTGTATTACGACGGTGCCAACCTCAACGCCATTTTGGGCAAGGTTCGCCCTGGCGATATGGGTTTTGACGTGCTGCACATGAACTTGCACAAAACCTTCGCCACGCCACACGGCGGCGGCGGCCCAGGTGCTGGCCCAGTCGGCGTCAGTGCACGTTTGCTGCCCTATATGCCAACACCGATTGCCGGTAAAAATGATGACGGTAGCTATCGCTGGCTCACCGAAAAAGACATCCCCGGCACCATCGGTCGTTTATCGACCTATATGGGCAACGCCGGTGTGCTGCTGCGCGCGGCCTACTATGCCTATGCACTTGGCCGTGAAGGTCTGCATCGCGTTGGTGAATACTCCACGCTCAACGCCAACTACTTGATGAAGCGTTTGGCCGATGCTGGCTTCCAATTGGCCTACCCCGAACGCCGTGCTTCGCATGAGTTCATCATCAGCTTTGCGAAAGAAGCTAAAGAATTAGGCGTGAGCGCGATGGATATTGCCAAGCGTTTGCTTGACTATGGCTACCACGCACCAACGACTTACTTTCCGCTGCTGATTCCTGAGTGCTTCCTCATTGAGCCGACCGAAACCGAGTCGCCGGATGAGCTCGATGGCTTTGCTGAGGCCTTGATCAAGATCATGGAAGAGGCGCGAAACACACCAGAGATGGTGCGTAATGCGCCGCATACCATGCCCGTACGCCGTCTTGATGATGTGCGTGCCGCGCGTGAACTGGACTTAGTCTGGCGCCCGCAAGCTTAACTACTGAGATAACCATGACTGATTTGCCCCGTTTACGCTTAAAGATCAATGAAGAGCGCCGTTTGCGCGAAGGCCATGTGTGGATTTTTTCCAACGAAGTCGACATTGCCGCAACACCGCTGAAAGCAATAAACCCGGGCGATCAAGTCGTGGTCGAGGACAGCAAGGGCAAGGCTTTAGGTTTGGCGATTGTTAATCCCAACGCCTTGATTTGTGCGCGTCTGTATAACCGCGATGTCGCACATCCCTTGTCGACTTCGCTGTTTGTGCATCGCCTGCAAATCGCACTAAGCCTGCGTGAGCAATGGTTCGACGAGCCGTATTACCGTCTAGTTTATGGCGATAGCGATGGCTTGCCGGGCGTGGTCATCGACCGTTTTGCCGATATTTTCGTTGCGCAAATCTCCAATGCTGGCATGGAACGGATGAAGTCGGAACTAGTCGATGCCATCGTGAAGGTCTTCAAGCCCAGCGGTGTCTTGTTCAAAAATGACGGCAAAATGCGCAGCGTTGAGGGCTTGGACTCTTATGTCGAGGTGGCTTATGGCGACGTGCCTGATCGCGTACCTTTGCGCGAAAATGGTGTGGCCTTTGAAGCCTTGGTGCGTGAAGGCCAAAAAACCGGCTGGTTCTATGACCACCGTGATGCGCGCGCGCGCTTAAAAGGCTTGGTCGAAGGTAAGCGTGTGCTCGACGTGTTCTCGTATTTGGGCGGATGGGGCGTGCAGGCCGCGGCCTTTGGTGCTGCTGAAGTGCATTGCGTTGATGGCTCGGAAAAAGCCCTAGATCAACTTATGCGCAACGCCGCATTGAACGGTGTTGAGTCGCGCGTGCAGACTTTGCAAGGCGATGCCTTTGATGCGCTGACAGCGCTGAAGCAAGAAGGCGAGCGCTTTGATGTCGTTATTATCGATCCGCCAGCGTTCATTACCCGTCGCAAAGATCACAAAGCTGGTTTGCAGGCTTATCGCCGCATCAATGAGTTGGCCATGCGCCTGCTTAATCGCGACGGCCTGTTGGTGAGTGCGTCTTGTTCGATGCATTTAGGCCGTCACGAACTGGTGGATGTGATTCGTGCCAGCTCGCGTCATATCGATCGCCAAGCGCAGGTTGTGCATCACAGCCATCAGGGCGCTGACCACCCAATTCACCCAGCCATTCCTGAGACTGAGTATTTGAAGGCCGTGTTTGCGCGCGTGTTGCCGATCTAGTCAATCGACCGCAATCGGCAGCTACTAAGCGCTAAGCCGATCTCTGCTCATTAAAGAATCACGCTCTCGTGCCGATATGGAGTTACTCCTTAATTCGCCACGAGAGCCCTCATGTCGGACGCTTCACTGCTCAGTGCCTTGTCGGAAGACGAGCTCGCGCACGCGCTCCTGCAACAGCAGGTAGCGCTGTTTGAGCGTGCGCTAGAAGATATTGCCGAGCACACGCCTGAAGTTTCACTGAATCAAGCTGCGGCGCGAGTGGGCGGGTTAAGAAGCTCTGTGCCCGGCCTATGGCTGGTCATTACGCCAGAATTAGTCATTCAACACGCCAACGAACAGGCAGGGCGCTTGCTTGATATGCAGTCGGTGGCATTACTTGGGCGGCCATTGGCTGAGGTTTTGCCAGATGCTAAGGCGCTGATGTCACAGGTCATTGACTCTGAAGACGCTGAAATCACAGTTGAGGCAAAGTTTCGTGGTTATGATGGCCAGTCCGTGCCGATATTGCTATCCATCGCGCAGGAAAAAGATGCGCAAAATCGTGTTCAATACGTGCTCATCGGCATCGATCTTCGGGAATATCACCGCACTGAGCTATTGCAGCGCCAAGCTCAAAAGCTAGAGGCTATGGGCAGTTTGGCAGCTGGCATTGCACATGAAATTAATACGCCATTGCAGTATTTGGGCGACAATTTAAGCTTTATTGATGAGGTTTGCAGCGAGCTTTTGCAGGTGTTGGTACTGGCTGAACAAGACTCAGGTAAGTCGGCTGCGATGACAGCTTTGCTGCAGCGTATCGACTCTGGGTTTATTCGTGAAAATTTACCGACGGCATTAAAACGTAGCCAAGAGGGCGTGTCTCGGGTGCGCGAAATCACTCGCAGCATGCGCAGTTTTACTCACATCAGCGAGACCGCAAACCCTGAAAAAATAGTTGTCTTGGTGCAGGAAGCAATTACGCTGTCTGCACATGAAGTGGCTCAGGTCGCTAAAGTGGTGCTTGAGCTAGAGGATGTACCGGAGGTGATATGCCGTCGCGATCACATTGTGCAAGTGCTGATAAATTTGCTTACCAATGCCTGTCATGCCATCGCTAGTCGCCTAAACAAGCAGCCAAACTCAGGGCCTGGGCAAATCACCATTGCCTTGAGCCAGCGTGAAAACACGGTTCGCCTGATGGTGAGTGATAATGGCTGTGGCGTTGAAACGTCTCTACGCCATCGTATTTTCGACCCATTTTTTACCACTAAAGTGGTTGGTCAAGGCACAGGCCAAGGCCTGCCCATTAGTCGCGCACTCATTGTCGAGCAACATAAAGGTAAGCTCTGGTATGAGCCGGTTGAGCCTCAAGGTGCTAGTTTTATCATTGAGTTGCCGATCCAAGGAGTGCCGACATGAGTGCGGATTTGCCGCAAATCCTATGCATTGATGATGATGTGCAGGTGTTGCAAGGACTGAAACTATCTCTGCGCCAGCTTGGTGAAGTTCATCTTGCTGAAGGTGGCGAAGCAGCACTGGCAATGCTCGCGGATTTACCGCGGCTGGCAGTGATCATCTGCGACATGCGCATGCCCGGTATGACTGGTGATGAGGTTTTGGCGCAATGCCGTGTACGCAGTCCGTTGGCTACGCGCATGCTATTGACTGGCTATAGCGATATCGATGCCGCTATGCGCGCAGTCAACCAAGGCCATATTTTTCGCTTCCTCAATAAGCCTTGCCCGCGCGACGACATTCATCTCGCGGTAAACGATGCTTTAACGCAATACCGCTTAGTGATTGCTGAAAAGGAGCTGCTAGAGAAAACAGTCAAAGGCTGCATGCAGGCGCTAGTTGAAGCTTTGGCGATGGCTAGCCCAGCAAGCTTTGGTCAAGCGAGACGCATTGCGGATTTAGTTCAAGGAGTAAGTACTCGATTGCAATTAGAAGCGTCTTGGGCGAGTTCGATGGCAGCTATGTTGGCGAACTTGGGCATGGTTAGCCTGCCTGAGACATTGCAGGAAAAAGTGATGCTAGGTTTGACGCTAAGTCAGGCGGAGCAGCGAGACCTTGCCTCGGCGCATCAGCGCACCTGGGAGTTGCTAGCCAATATTCCGCGCATTGAGCCGGTGCTGGAGTTGATTTGCGCCATTGAGCCAAGTCTGGCGCATAAGCGGCAATTGTCTTCATTTAGTATGGCCGATCAGGCTAATGTGATTCGCGTGGTTCAGGCTTATGTGCGGCTTGAGGCTTCGGGTTTGCCAACGAAAAAGGCCATGGCCATGTTGGCTGAGGTGTATGGCGATGATGGCAGGATACTGCAGGCCTTGAATGAGGAGCTTGGGCCACAATCTGATATTTCGCGCCGGCTTAAACTCACGCCAGATATGTTGCGTGAAGGCATGGTGTTGCTAGAGGCGGTGAATACCCCGCGCGGAGTATTGCTGGCGCCAGCAGGCTATGTGGTAAATGACAGCTTTGTTGAGAGGCTAATCTACAACTGCCCAGAGATGAAAAATGATCGTATCGCGGTGCTAATTCCGCCTGAGCTGACGGGTTATTTACATCATCAGCTACAGACGAAAGGAGCAGAGCCAAATGAGCTAGCGGAAAAATAGCTGATAGGCTGGATTGGCGCTTTCATCGGCATAGGGATATCCCACCGCATCTAACGATTTGATCAGCTCTTTTAAAGGCTTGTCACCTAGCTGTAAGCCAATCAAAACGCGGCCATACGCAGCGCCATGATTGCGGTAATGAAATAGTGAAATATTCCATTGCGTGCCTAGCTCACTGAGAAATGCCATCAGCGCACCGGGGCGCTCTGGGAATTCAAAACGAAATAATCGCTCATCGTTGAGACCGGCATGGCCACCCACTAAATGCCGTGTGTGCAGTTTCGCCGTTTCATCATCAGATAAGTCCAATACTTCGTAGCCTTTCTTTTGCAGGCTGCTTACAAGCTCCAAGCGGGCATCGAGCCCAGGCTTGAGCGACACACCCACGAAGACATGTGCGGCATGTTTGCTGGCAAATCGATAGTTGAATTCCGTTAGATTGCGCTTGCCAATGGCGTGGCAAAAGGCTTTAAACGCACCGGCCTTTTCTGGAATGGTTACCGCCAGGATGGCTTCGCGGCCTTCGCCCAGTTCGGTACGCTCAGCAATATGCCGTAGACGATCGAAGTTCATGTTGGCGCCGGAGTTTATCGCCACTAACGTTTGTTGTGTCACGCCTTCGCGCTGTACGTACTTTTTCAAGCCAGCCAACGCTAGCGCGCCTGCAGGCTCGGCAATTGAGCGGCACTCATCAAAAATGTCTTTGATGGCTGCACAAATTTCATCGGTAGTGCAGGTAATGACTTCATCGACGCATTGCTGAGCAATGTCAAAGGTGTATTTGCCGATTTGCTTCACGGCAACGCCATCGGCAAATAAGCCAACTTGCGGCAGTACCACACGCTTGCCGGCTTTCATGGCCGCGGCTAGACAGGCGGAGTCTTCGGCCTCAACCGCGATGACGCGAATTTCTGGTCGCACATGTTTGATGTATGCCGCCATGCCGGCCATCAGACCTCCACCGCCACAGGGAATAAACACCGCGTCGATTTCGCCGCTGTGCTGGCGCAAAATTTCCATCGCCACCGTACCTTGACCGGCAATGGTGTCGGGATCATCGAAGGGGTGAACAAAGGTATAGCCTTTTTCATCCATCAGCTGTTGCGCATGAGCAAACGCTTCATCGTAGTTGTCGCCATGCAATACCGCCTGAGCACCTAAAGCGCGCACGGCATTTACTTTGATGTCAGGTGTGGTTTGCGGCATGACAATCACGCCTTTAATGCCGAGTTTTTTCGCTGCCAATGCCACGCCTTGCGCATGATTGCCCGCTGAGGCGCAAATCACCCCGCGTGCGCGAGCAGCTTCGGGCAGCAGGCGAATTTTGTTGTAAGCGCCGCGCAGCTTGAAGGAAAACACCGGCTGTAAATCTTCGCGCTTAATGAGCACGTGATTTTTAAGTCGCTTCGACAGCAAGGTAGCCTCATCGAGCGGGCTTTCAATAGCGACGTCATAGACGCGGGCCTGTAATATGCGTTTGACGACAGCATCGAGCATGGTCGGATAACTCTTAAGCAATGGCAGTGAGTATACTACGCGACATTGTCTTTGCCTGTGATGCCTGTGGAGTTTGCTATGCCCGCTGTCCTATCTGCCGATGCCCTAAAACGCGCTGTTGCCGAGGCTGCCATTGCCTATGTGCAGCCAGGCGAAATCCTTGGGGTGGGTACCGGTTCTACGGCCAATGCCTTTATTGACGCGTTGTCCAGTGTCAAAGGCCGCGTGAAAGCAGCGGTGGCAAGCAGTGAGTCGACACGTCAGCGCCTTCAAGCTATTGGCATTGAGGTGGTGGATTTAAATCAGGTCGATCGCATCAGTGTGTATGTTGATGGCGCGGATGAAATCACGCCGGCTTTGGCCATGATCAAGGGCGGTGGCGGTGCATTAACACGCGAGAAAATTGTCGCGGCCTTAGCTGATAAATTTATTTGCATTGCCGATGCCAGCAAATGGGTCACCACTTTGGGCACATTTCCATTGCCTATTGAGGTGATCCCAATGGCGCGCTCGATGATCGCTCGCGAGCTCGTGAAAATGGGTGGTAGCCCTGTCTATCGCACTGGCTTTGTTACCGACAATGGCAATGTCATTTTAGATACGTATGGCCTGCACATTAGCGACCCGATTGAGCTCGAGCAGCGCTTGAATAACCTCACCGGCGTTGTGACCAACGGGCTTTTTGCTGCGCGTCCTGCCGATGTTTTGTTATTAGGTACCGCCGATGGTGTACAAACTTATCATCGCCAGACATAATACAAAAATATAAACTATAGAGAGTCATGACATGGCTATCCCTGAAAGTTTCCAAGCAGGACTAATTGGCGGAATGGCAATTGGTTTTGCATCGGTAGTGCTTATGCTTGGCATTGGCCGAATCGCCGGCATTAGTGGTATCGCTGGCAGCTTATTGCAGCGCATTCCGAATGATGAGCGCGCTTGGCGTCTGGCATTTCTGCTTGGCCTTATTGGCGTTGGTTTGCTCATGGCGCCGGCAGTGAGCTTGCCAGCCGAAGGCAACTACCTGCTACTTGGTATCGCCGGCCTAATGGTTGGCTTTGGCACGCGCCTCGGTAGTGGTTGCACCTCAGGTCATGGCGTTTGCGGGCTGGCACGCCGCTCCATGCGCTCACTAACGGCCGTCACGGTGTTTATGCTGAGCGGCTTTATCACCGTCTACCTTTTACGTCACGGAGGCGCATAAGATGGGCATTATCATGGCGCTGTTAGCAGGCGCGGTGTTTGGGTGGGGCTTGATTTATTCTGGTATGTCCGACCCCTACAAAGTGCAAGACTTTCTCGATTTAGCGGGCAACTGGGATGCCACCTTGGCCTTCGTCATGGGCGGAGCGGTTGCCATTACTGTGCCGGCTTTTGCACTGCTACGAAAACTGCCTAAGCCCTTATTTGCCGCAAGCTTCTGCTGGCCCAGCATCAATATCATCGATAGCAAACTAGTTATCGGGGCCATGCTATTTGGCGTAGGCTGGGGCTTATCTGGTCTTTGCCCAGGGCCAGCCTTGGTTAATATTGGTACTGGTCAGGGCGATATTTTATTTTTCTGCGTCATGCTGCTGGCGGGCATGTTTTTGCATGATCGTCTGATGCTAAAACGCTAATCGCTACCAACGAGAGTATTTGCTATGCCCATGGACACAAGCTCGCTGAGCATTCCAAATCTGCTGCACATTGCGCCTAACGAATATGTTGGCGGCTTTGTCTCGCCGGAGTCGCTGAGTGAGCTTGCGGCCCTGGGTTTTACGCATATCATCGATATGTTGCCCGAGCATGAGCACGGTGGTTTTGATGAGGCCGCCATGGCCGCTGAACTTGGCCTGTACTATGCGCATTTGCCTATAGTCGGTGGCCATGACTTAAATCGTAGCAATGCCGAGGCGCTCGATGCACTGCTCGCCAGCGTTGGCGAGACACCGGTATTAGTGCATTGCATGAGCGGTAATCGTGTAGGTGCATTGTTTGCTTTGCGCGCGGCATGGCTCAAAGGCATGAGTCATGAGCAAGCGCTGCTAGAGGGTCGTCGTTATGGCCTGACCAAGCTCGAGCCTTTGGTAGTTCAGCTGCTGCAGCAAGGTCAGGCTTAACTCTGCGTTATTGATACTGCGTCGTGGTCGGCTCGGTGTCACGCTTCGGCGCTTTCACCCATCGACTTTGGCCATTCAGTACCGTCGCTTTACCGTCAATGAGCAGCGTGATACTCCAGCGCTGCATGGCTTTTGTAGACGCTGCGGCGGCGGGCAATGTACGTGGCTCCACCCAAGTGTATCGCGGTGTAGCTGAGACCTTTTGCCAAGCCTGAGCCTGTGCTTGCCGTAGTGATGATTGTACGGCTGTTTTCTGCCATAGAGCGCTATGCGTATTGGCGAAAGTACCTTTGGCATTTAGCCGCAAAAATGGCTGCTTCTGATCGTCTAATACTTCCACCGTTTTCTGGCTGCTATTGCTCAGCATTAGGCCAAAGGGCTGGCCTGGGATGAGTAATACTGACACGCCTTTAGGTAACTTTGGCGCTCTCTGCCAGCTTGACTGCCACAGACCATTTGCCAATGCCGCGACAAATTTACCGCTGATGGCGGTATCTACGTCGCCATAACGCACGGGTATGCGCCAACTATCGCCTTTGGCATTTTCGGCTTTCAGGCGCTCATCGAACCAGCCCCAATGCGAGGTTTTACGCACCATGCGCCAGTCGGGCTGATCGCCTTCACCATCGATGGTTTTGCGATGTGGCAGGCCGCCGGGTAAATAGCTATCCAACCAAGTTTGATGGCGAACATTGGCGTCCACACCAGCACTACTAACGCGTAAGAATGGCTTGCCGTCGTTAGCTAAAATCACTAAGGGCTTAGCGGTTTTGTTGTCTATCACCAACTGCGCGCCCAGCGTTTCGACTAGCTGCACGGTGACACCTTTCAGCGCATTTGGCAGAGGATCAATGCTGGCACGCCTGTCTTCATTGTGAGCGGCGTGCGGCCATGCGGTTGAGCTTAATAGGCTAGTTAAAACAACAACGGCCAGGCGTAAGCCCGGCCGCATTGAGTAGCGGGTATTGATCATCGTGTCGCAACTACCGGCTGCGCTTTGCAGACAGGGTTGGTGGTTTCAGGAGTGGTAACGCGCAGTGAAGTGGACTCGGATGGAATACGCTCGCCTTTGGCATTCTCAGTGATGACAAAGAGCATGTAAGCGCCCGCTGGAGTCACCGCTTTCTGTGTTGGCATACGTGCATTCAGTGAGTTACCTGAGCGCGTAAAAGGCAGTGATACGGTGCGCTGATCGCCATCGACGATATGCGTTAGCGTGGTGCGTTTCACCAATACCACGTCTACCACTTTGTCAGCATTGGCGATGCCAATGTTCAAGTTGTCGCCATGTGTGGCACGAGTTGGTGCACTAGTAATGCTTGGGCGTGGGCCAAAGACATAGGGCGGGCTATAAATCTCGAAGCTAGGGTCGCGACCGTCATTGGGCGATAGGCCAGGAATATTGATCGAGAACATATACGCGGTATTGATGGGCGAGTGGCCACCAATTAGTACACGGCCATCGGGCAGTAACATGGCGGTATTGTGGTAGGTGCGTGGGTTGTGCGCAGTCGCCATCTCGGTCCAAGTTTCAGTTACTGGATCGAAGACTTCCGATTTTTTGATCGGACCGCCTAAGCCAGGCAGCACCACTTCGTCGCGGTCAGCGCCAGAAAACACCATGACTTTACCGGTTGGCAGCAGCACACCAGTGCCATACCAACGAGGTGTGGTCATGTTGCCGGTGATGCGCGAGACATATTCCATGCTGTCATCTTCGGCGATGTTGATGCGGTCGATGCGCGATAGATTGGTAGGAAAGTAGGAGCCTGGGCTGCCCACGGTGATCAAGCCGAGCACGCCACCGCCGGTGAGGAATTCAGCATGATCGTAGCGGCCTTGCTCGTTTGGTTTTAGCGGCATTTGGATGGAGAAAGTAGAGCCACGGAAGCCTGAGCCGATAGCGTTCATCAGTGTGCCAGCAGGATCGCCGCTGAGTGCATCGGTGAGTGGGCTGAGTGCCGCCATTGGGTCTTCTAAAATGCTGCCGAGCAAGCCAGTAAGTGTCGACTGAATATCGGCGGCGGCATCTGGGTTAGTGATGTTAAGTGCCGAGCCGATACGATCTAAACCCATTTTATTGAACTGTAAGGGCAGGCCAGCGTAGCCGAGATCGGTCCATTTATTGGTGTCAGGGCTATAGGCGGCGACGATATTCCATAGTGCTTGGTCGTAGGACTGGCCGAATGGGTTGAATGCTTGGCCGCCGGCATTATACAGCACTTGGCCATTGGGTAATAAATGTTGGCGTGGATATAGCGGCAATGAGCGTTCGCCGCCACCGCCGTTGCTCGACCAAGTGCCACAGCCAAGATCATAGGTTTCCGACTCGGTGACGTTGCGGCCCGAGGTTAAGGGGTTTTCTGGGTACACTGGTTTGATTAGCTTGGTTACACCGGAAGTAACGAAGACATTGCCATTGGCCAAGGTAGTGAGCGATGGGTACCAACGGCCATTTTTCATGTCGCCGGTTTTGCTCCAGCTATTGTCAGCGGGGTTGAAAATGCGTGCGTTTTTGATGCCTTCAAGCTCAGATAGGCCAAGTGCGATTGGGCCATCAAGGCCGGGTTCGAAATAGTAGTCGGTGCCGCCAACGGCCATGATGCGGCCATCTGCCAGCATTTCCAAGTCGGCACAAAATAGTGCGCCATCGTTATTGGTGCGCTTGCCGGCTGTGTCGGTTAGGCCTCCGGGTAAAATTACTGTTGATTTCGCCCCTTCTGGGTTGGCACCACCATCGACCGGTGTTGGTTGCATCCAACCGGCCTCACGGCCGCGCAAGCTCATCACACGAGTTTGGTCATTGGTGACGACGGCACCGGCCTCGAAAAAGATGGAGAATTCGGCGTCTTCTGTGCCTTCAAGGGCGTTGAAGTAAAGCACGCGCCCATCTTCAAGCAGGGCGACGGAGCCTGCAGCTGGCTTACATTCAGTCGGACGGCCGTCGGCATTTCGTATGCAACGATCGTCTTGCGGCACCATTTTTAATGGATTTTTTAGATTGCCTTTCGATGTGAGCAAACCCATGGTGTCGAGCAAGCCGCTGAGCATGTCGAGTGGATTTGCGCTGGCCTCAGCAGCCGCTTCGTCGGCTACTTCACGGGCCATGGCCTTCATGCTGCTGGGGCCAAATGGTTCGACAAATGGCTTGGTAAAGCCACCATTTTTTAAGCATTCGTCGGCTGTGCAATCGGGCTCGGAGATATTGGATTGGCCAGTTTCACGGGCACTAATGCCATTCGCTGCACTGCTATTGCTAGAGCTACCACCGCAAGCAGCGAGTGCAAGCGAGGTGCCGACAAGGAAAAGTGGAGCTAGTTTGTTTTTTGTAATTTTTTGCATGATTTTGTAGTCCTGACACAAGTCGGGAAATACTGGCCACTAAGTAAACGCTTGGCAAGTTAGACAAAGCTACTGACGATGAGTGGTAAGAATTCGCGCTCAACGGTCGTATTTGTCCAAGCAATGTATGGTCAAAGCGATGTTGCAGCGCTTTCAGGGTTTATGGCAGTAGTAAATGCCATGCAGTGACAGTGACTAGCGACGCCACAATGCCGATGCCGAGGATGGCATTAGCAAGATCGGGTTCGAGATCATTTTGGTCGGCAAGGATTGCGGCGGAAATCATCGGTGCCATGGCCGCTTGCAGCACGGCAATGCTGAGCACATTGGCTGAGACGGCGAAAGCACTACCCAGGCCAAGTATGGCTAGGGGCGCAAGCAGTAGCTTCCAGCTCAGGCCCAGCGCGAGTGGCATGAGTTGGTATTGATGCAGTGATAGTCGCAAGCGAAGGCCAACCGAAAACAGTGCTAGCGGTGTGAGCGTGGCGCCAATTCGCGACAAGATGCTATCGACTTGGTCTGGCCAACCACCTAATTGCCCAACAATAAGTCCGATGATCAGAGCAATAAATGCTGGGAATAGTAGAATTTTTTTCGCAATGACAGAGGCGCTAGTAGTGGCTCCACCATAAAGCGCGGTAACCAAGACACCACCAACACTGAGCATGATAAAGCAGCCGAGTTGGTCGGCGACCACGCCGAACGCTAGACCTTCACGCCCGCGCAGGGCTTCGAGCATGGGGTAGCCAATGAACGAGGTATTGCCGAGGCCACAGACCAAGATCAATGCGCCGATGCGGGCGCGCGACCACCCAAGCCAACTGCCTATTAACTGAAACGCAATGGCCGCGCCAATAAACACCAGCCATTGCGAGATAACTAAATACCATAGATCGATATTGAAGCTTAGCCGTGGGATTAGCTCGAGCACGATTGCCGGCAGTGCGATTTGAATTACCCACCAGTTCAATGCCGGCGCCATATCTTTAGGCGGCGAGGCAAAGCGTGCGGCTAAAAAGCCGAGGAATAAGCAACTTGGAATAAGCAGCAGAGATTCCATGAAAAAAGCTCCACCGCTAGCAGGGGGAATGGTGCGCCCGGCGGGATTCGAACCCACGACCACCGGTTTCGGAAACCGATACTCTATCCAGCTGAGCTACGGGCGCATAGGTAGCAATTAGCCTTAAGCCTGCTGACTTAAGGCTGCGCATCATAACGATTGCCGCCGAATGCGTCCACGCTAGCGCATGAGATTCCGCGTTCTTATAACGTTTCCTTATGAGCTCATGGCATCAAAGTCTTTTACAAGGATAAGAAAATTGCTAATCATCCGCGCCATTATGAATTCATGCGTCTTTTAGCCGCTCAAGGAAACGTCAGATGAAACGAGTTATGGCGCTCGCGCTGAGCTTAGTCAGCACAACTGCATTTGCCACCAATGGCTATTTTGCTCACGGGTATAGCGCCTCGCAGCGTGCGCAGGGTGGTGCCGGCACAGCAACCAGCGATGATGCCTTAATCGCAACCATCAACCCCGCCGGCATTGGCCGCATTAAAAGCATGCGTTGGGATGCCAATCTAAGCTTGTTTGTGCCGCTGCGACAATTTGAGGCTACCAAGCCCAATGCTAATGGCTTAGGTATTTTCGCCACCGACGCAGGCACAGTGAAAAGTAGTCACAATATTTTCGGCATCCCGGGCTTTGCTTTTGCGGCGCCAATTAATGACACCTTGTCGGCAGGCTTTGCGCTCTATGGCAACGGTGGCCTGAACACGGTGTATAAGCAGGGTGAGAGCAATGCCAGCTTCCTTGGCCTGAATACAAAGGTTAATTCTGGCAATCAAGGCTTGATTGGCGGTTTACTCAATACAGTTGGGGAAACTATTCAAGGTGTGGGCAATGCTACCGTTAGCAGTCGTTGCCAAGGCGCATTTGGCGGCGGCGCAGCACTCGCCAATAACCCCAACTTACTGGGCTTTTGCGGCAATGGTAATGGCACGGCATCAGTCGATTTAATCCAGCTTTTTGTCGTGCCCACGCTAGCGATTAACGTTAATGATCGCCTGTCTTTTGGCATCTCACCGATTTTTGCTGTGCAGCGCTTCGAGGCCAAAGGCCTAAGTGCTTTTGCGCGATTCTCCAATGATCCCGATAAAGTCACCGATAACGGCACTAGCTTTTCCTATGGTGGCGGCGGTCGTATTGGCATGCTCACCACCATTGCGCCCGGCTTAGATTTTGGTGCGTCGTGGCAGTCGCGCATCCACATGACAAAATTTAAGGAATACGCCGGTTTGTTTGCTGAGCAGGGCGATTTTGATATTCCGACCACATGGAATCTTGGTCTGGCTTGGCAGCCATTGCCGGCGCATCGCTTCCTGCTCGACTACCAACACATTTCGTTCAATGAAGTGGCTTCGGTTGGCCGACCACTTAATCCGCAGGCCTTTGTTAGCGGTTGCGCCGTACCGAGACTGTTGAGCTCAAATCAACCGAGTGCAAGTTGCCTTGGTGCCGACACCGGTCCAGGCTTTGGCTGGCAGGACATGAGCATTTATAAGTTTGGCTATCAATACACGCAAGGTGATTGGAAATGGCGTGCTGGCTATAGCCAGCCCGATTCTCAACCTATTCCATCCAGCGAAGTTACGTTAAATATGCTAGCGCCAGGCGTAGTTGAGCAGCATTACACCTTAGGCGTGAATTGGCAGGCAACGTCACGCTGGGGCTTCGACTTGAGCATGATGTATGCCGATGCTGAACCGGTACGCGGTCGTAATCCATTGAGCAATGTGCAGCTATTTCAGGGTGAGCTAATTAATGCCGGAATTGATGATGGCGACCAAGAAATTGCCCTCGATATGCGCCAGTACGAACTGACGTTTGGCATGAACTACACCTACTAAGTAATGCTCTGCACTTGTGCGGCGGAGCAGCAAAGGCTTTTGGCGCACAATGAATGCGGGTATACTTTTCCCGTTTCGGCAGCGCTGATGGCCTGCCGCTTTGCCCAAGTGAGGTTGACGTGAAAAAAATTGCATTGATTCTGGCAAGCGTTGGTTTGGTGTTGTCGGTGGCCGCGCAGGCAAAATCGACCAAAGATATTTCCGAATACCCTCTAGGTGAGCGTGGCTTGTTTAGCGAGCGCGCGACTATTGAGCGTATCAATATGGTGGGTAAGGTCTGCTATGAAGGCGACCCATGCGCCGCAGCTGTTGCCGCTGCTCCTGCAGCCGCCAGCGGACCACGCTCAGGTGATGAAATTGTTACTGCTGTCTGTGCCGCCTGCCATAGCGCTGGCCTGATGGGTGCGCCCGTGATTGGCGATAAAGGCCAGTGGGGCCCACGTATTGCCCAAGGCGCAGCGACTTTGCATAAACACGCCATTGAAGGTATCCGCAGCATGCCACCGAAAGGTGGCTGCGGTACTTGCTCCGATGACGAGATCATCGCGGCAGTTGATGTGATGATTGCCAAGGCTAAATAAGCTTTCGCTGCAATGAAAAAGCCGCCCATAAAGGCGGCTTTTTTGTGGCTGGAGTTTGCTTAAACGATGCCTAAATTACAGTTGCCTGTTATCGCGCTAACCCAATAGGTCGCGCAAATTAGTCAAATGCGCACGGCCAATCGCCTGCTTTTGCTCGACGCTACGGCCGCTGCTTTTACCTTCCCAGTCGAGATCATCCGCTGGCAGCTCATCGAGAAAGCGGCTAGGTGTGGTGGCCATCATTTCGCCGGCCGATTTGCGCTTAGCGGAATATGTCAGCGTGAGTGTTTGCTTGGCGCGAGTGATGCCGACATACATCAAGCGGCGTTCCTCCTCAATGGTATCGGCCTCAATGCTGTTGCGATGCGGCAGTAAGTCCTCTTCCATGCCGATCAAAAACACATGCGGAAACTCCAAGCCTTTTGCTGCGTGCAGCGTCATCAGTTGGACTCTATCGCTATCGTCCTCTTCGGCTTGTTGCTCTAAAAGATCGAGCAATACCAGTTTTCGAATCACTGCTTCGATATCGCGATCTTCTTCGTCTTCAGCCTTTTCCCAAAGCCGCTGTACTGAGCTCAAGAAACTATTCACCGATTCCATGCGGCGCTCGGCTGCTTGCGGTGTGGCCGATTGCTCTAGCAAATAATCGTTGTAGTCGATGTCTAAAAGCATTTGTTTGATGGCATTGAGTGGTTGGTCGCCATCGATAATGGCGCGCGCGGTACTGCCTATCCATGCCGAAAACTCTTGCAGGCGGGTCAGTGCACGGTCGCCAACGTGCAGGCCAAGGCCAAGTTCGTCACAGGCCAATAACATTGGGCATTCGCGCTGCTGCGCATAGCCGCCGAGTTTTTCCAAGGTGGATGGACCGATTTCGCGCTTCGGCGTATTCACGATACGCAAAAAGGCGTTGTCGTCTTCAGGATTGATGATCAAGCGCAAATACGCCATGACATCTTTAATTTCTGAGCGCGCAAAAAACGATTGGCCGCCTGAAATTTTGTAAGGAATCTGGAACTCGCGCAGCTTGGTTTCCATCACGCGCGCCTGAAAATTACCGCGATAGAGCACGGCATAATCGCGAAATTCGCAGCGCTGCATGACCTTGTGATTGAGCAGCTCAGTCACTACTTTTTCGGCCTCGGCATCTTCGGTGGGGCATTGCACCACGCGGATGTTTGCGCCCATGCCGTGCTGGCTCCACAGGTTCTTCACAAACGTATGTGGATTGTTGGCGATGACGGCGTTGGCGGCCTTCAAAATACGACTGGTCGAACGATAGTTTTGCTCGAGCATGATGACTTTTAGCGCGGGATAATCATTGGCTAAATCGGCTAGGTTTTCTGGTCGCGCGCCGCGCCAAGCGTAAATCGACTGGTCATCGTCGCCCACTGCCGTGAAGCAAGCGCGGCTGCCGACCAAGAGCTTAACCATTAAATACTGAGCCGAGTTGGTGTCTTGATATTCATCGACCAAGAGGTAATGCACTTTGTTCTGCCATTGCTCGCGCAGGGCATCGTTGTCGCGCAAAGCCAGTGTGGGGCGAACAATCAAGTCATCAAAATCGACTGCGTTATAAGCGCGCAAATGGCGCTCGTAAGACTCATAAACCATGGCGGCGAACAGATCGCCTTCGCTTTCGGCGCGGCTCACCGCTTCGGCGGGCGTCACCAAATCATTTTTAAAATTAGAAATGAGGGCTCGCACCAGCTTGATTTTGTCGCTGGCATTTTCTTTATGCAGTAATTCGCCGAGCAGCGTATTGGAGTCTTCGGCATCGAAAATGGAAAAGTTTTTTTTCAGGCCAAACTGCTCGGGCGAGCGCTTGATCATGGTCAGGCCTAGTGTGTGAAACGTCGACACAGTGAGGCCACGTGCGACAGGGCCACTGACCAATTTTCCAGCGCGCTCTTTCATCTCACGAGCGGCTTTATTGGTGAAGGTCACTGCTAAAATTTTGCTCGCCGAAATGCCGCACTCATTAATCAAGTAAGCGATTTTCTGCGTGATCACCGAGGTTTTGCCAGAGCCGGCGCCGGCGAGCACCAGCACGGGGCCAGAAATGGCTAAAACGGCTTCGCGTTGACGAGGATTAAGCTGATTCACACACACTTCCGAGCAGCTGGGCGGCGGGGCGATAGTGTAGTGGGCTGGGGCTGCTTATTCCACGCTTTGCTATCGAAAGTGGCGGCGGAGCTGACCTCTTTCAGTGGCAGATATTATTCGATGCCGTAAACGGCCTTCCAATGATTCATGGCTTTTGTGGTATCGCGCTGCCACGGATGAAAGCTGGGCTTGTAGTAAGACAAGTAGGCTTTGCCCATTTTGCGTAACCAGCCGGGCTTAACGAAGAGCTCTTTCAAGCCTTCGCGATGCATTTTCCAATCGCGCTGAATGCCGCGTGCTTTGAAGAGCTGATAGGTGTGGTAGCTAGAGAAAAAAGCGAACTCTAGCGAGTTCATCACCATTTGCGAGCTACGAATCCAGTAGCTGCCCACTTGCTCTTGGAAGACATCAAAGGCGACGGCTTTGTGTTCACTTTCTTCGATAGCATGCCAGTACCACAGCGGTTTCACGCGATCATCCATGGGGCCGAAGAACTCGGGATTCTCTAGCG